>NZ_LOYC01000049.1:0-735 GCF_001524725.1 Burkholderia sp. MSMB1072 | reverse complement strand
CTCGACCTTGTTGGCCGCGTTCACCACCATCGCGATCGCCTGGCCCTTCTGGTCGTGCGTGACGCCGATCTGCGGCACCAGGAACGCGTTCTCGTTCACGCCTTCCTCGATCCGTGCACGCACGAACATCCCCGGCAGCAGCACGCGGCCCGGGTTCGGGAAGACCGCGCGGATCGTCACCGAGCCCGTGGTCTGGTCGACCGTCACGTCCGAGAACTGCAGCTTGCCCGGCTCCGAGTAGGTCTTGCCGTCTTCCAGGATCAGCGTCACCTTCGCCGCGCCCGGGCCGCTCGTCTTCAGACGCCCGCTCTGCACGTCCTGACGCAGCTTCAGCCCTTCGAGGCTCGATTGCGTGAGGTCGACGTACACCGGATCGAGCTGCTGCACCGTCGACATCAGCGTCGCCTGGCTCGCCTGCACGTACGCGCCCGGCGTCACCTGCGAGATGCCGACGCGGCCGCTGATCGGCGACACGACATCCGTATAGCCGAGGTTGATCTGCGCGGTGTCGACCGCCGCCTTGCCGGCCGCGACGTCCGCCGCGGCCTGCCCTTGCGTGGCGACCGCGTTGTCGTAGTCCTGCTTGCTGACCGCGTTCGCGGCGACCAGCACCTTGTAGCGCGCGACCAGCGCGTTCTGCGTGACGAGGTTCGCCTGCGCCTTCGCAAGCGTCGCCTTCGCGCTGTTCAGCGCGGCGATGTACGGCGCCGGATCGATCTTGTAGAGGCGCTGGCC
>NZ_LOYC01000048.1:0-2122 GCF_001524725.1 Burkholderia sp. MSMB1072 | reverse complement strand
ACAGTCGCTACAGGTTGAGTTCTCGCGTTGTGCCGTATTCCAATTGAGCCGAACAATGAAGTTCGAATCATCTTGAGATACATCGATACAATCACAACCCGGATAGTTTCCACGTCCATCTCAAAGACGCTTCCACTATCCAAATTACTTACTTCTTCCAGATTGTTAAAGAACGACAGCCGATACTTTCGTACCGCTCTGACTGGCTCAATCGCCAATGCAAAATTCTCGGTTCAGTGCCTGAACCAAGCCCTTAGCGTTGGTGATTGGTGGAGGCAGACGGGATCGAACCGACGACCCCCTGCTTGCAAAGCAGGTGCTCTCCCAGCTGAGCTATGCCCCCATGAGTACAGATGCCTCAGGTGTACCTACCGCCAGACAAATGGTGGGTCTGGTTGGATTCGAACCAACGACCCCCGCCTTATCAAGACGGTGCTCTAACCGACTGAGCTACAGACCCCTGAGTCTGTCTTTAAATTTACAGCCGATAAGCGTGAGCGCTCAACTTGTGCGAGAAGCTCTGGAAAGGAGGTGATCCAGCCGCACCTTCCGATACGGCTACCTTGTTACGACTTCACCCCAGTCATGAATCCTACCGTGGTGACCGTCCTCCTTGCGGTTAGACTAGCCACTTCTGGTAAAACCCACTCCCATGGTGTGACGGGCGGTGTGTACAAGACCCGGGAACGTATTCACCGCGGCATGCTGATCCGCGATTACTAGCGATTCCAGCTTCATGCACTCGAGTTGCAGAGTGCAATCCGGACTACGATCGGTTTTCTGGGATTAGCTCCCCCTCGCGGGTTGGCAACCCTCTGTTCCGACCATTGTATGACGTGTGAAGCCCTACCCATAAGGGCCATGAGGACTTGACGTCATCCCCACCTTCCTCCGGTTTGTCACCGGCAGTCTCCTTAGAGTGCTCTTGCGTAGCAACTAAGGACAAGGGTTGCGCTCGTTGCGGGACTTAACCCAACATCTCACGACACGAGCTGACGACAGCCATGCAGCACCTGTGCGCCGGTTCTCTTTCGAGCACTCCCGCCTCTCAGCAGGATTCCGACCATGTCAAGGGTAGGTAAGGTTTTTCGCGTTGCATCGAATTAATCCACATCATCCACCGCTTGTGCGGGTCCCCGTCAATTCCTTTGAGTTTTAATCTTGCGACCGTACTCCCCAGGCGGTCAACTTCACGCGTTAGCTACGTTACTAAGGAAATGAATCCCCAACAACTAGTTGACATCGTTTAGGGCGTGGACTACCAGGGTATCTAATCCTGTTTGCTCCCCACGCTTTCGTGCATGAGCGTCAGTATTGGCCCAGGGGGCTGCCTTCGCCATCGGTATTCCTCCACATCTCTACGCATTTCACTGCTACACGTGGAATTCTACCCCCCTCTGCCATACTCTAGCCTGCCAGTCACCAATGCAGTTCCCAGGTTGAGCCCGGGGATTTCACATCGGTCTTAGCAAACCGCCTGCGCACGCTTTACGCCCAGTAATTCCGATTAACGCTTGCACCCTACGTATTACCGCGGCTGCTGGCACGTAGTTAGCCGGTGCTTATTCTTCCGGTACCGTCATCCCCCGACTGTATTAGAGCCAGGGATTTCTTTCCGGACAAAAGTGCTTTACAACCCGAAGGCCTTCTTCACACACGCGGCATTGCTGGATCAGGCTTTCGCCCATTGTCCAAAATTCCCCACTGCTGCCTCCCGTAGGAGTCTGGGCCGTGTCTCAGTCCCAGTGTGGCTGGTCGTCCTCTCAGACCAGCTACTGATCGTCGCCTTGGTAGGCCTTTACCCCACCAACTAGCTAATCAGCCATCGGCCAACCCTATAGCGCGAGGCCCGAAGGTCCCCCGCTTTCATCCGTGGATCGTATGCGGTATTAATCCGGCTTTCGCCGGGCTATCCCCCACTACAGGACATGTTCCGATGTATTACTCACCCGTTCGCCACTCGCCACCAGGTGCAAGCACCCGTGCTGCCGTTCGACTTGCATGTGTAAGGCATGCCGCCAGCGTTCAATCTGAGCCAGGATCAAACTCTTCAGTTCAAACCTGTTACTGTTTTCGGTTCTTTCGAACCGGTCGCTCACTCAAAGCTGACAGGAATATGAAT
>NZ_LOYC01000047.1:0-232595 GCF_001524725.1 Burkholderia sp. MSMB1072 | reverse complement strand
GCCCTCAGGAAATTTGAACAATAACGCGTGGAAAACCCGAACACCAATCCCGATTGACAGCGGGAGTCATATCAGCCGTTCGGATATTCGCGATTGATCAGATCGAGCCGCAGCATCGCGAGCTGCATGCCGGCATTGCTCATCAGGTAAAGATCGCGCCGCCGCATCGCCGCCTGCTGCGCCGATGCGTCGTAGACGCCCGGCAGCGACAGTCCCGCCGGCACCGCCGCCTGCATCCCCGCCGCGTTCGATACGCGCACGGCAATCGACGCCTGATCGCGATGGGTGACCACGCCGACCTTGCCGAGCGCCGCGGCCGACCCGGCCCGCCTGACGATCGCGGCGGCCACGCCATCGGGCGTCGGTATCGGGCTGCCCGCGACCGCGGCGGGCGTCGCGATCGACGTCACGCCGGCCGTCAGTCCGTATTTCGACGCGAGCACGCTCGCGACTTCCTGCTGCGCGAAAATCGGCGCCGCGACTTTCTGCCGAAGCTGGAACACGGCATCGGCGATCGCCTCGTTCACGGGCCCCGGCACCGGCGCGGCGGCCGATGCCCCGGCGCGATTCCCGAAGGCGAACGCGACGATCGTGTCGATCGCGGCGGCGTCGACGGTCGGCGGCGTCCACGAGAAAAACGTGTCGAGCAGGTAACCGGTTTCGTCGGCGGCGGTCGCGCGATCGTTCAGTTCGTCGGTCAGCTTGCCGAGCATCTGGTGCTGCAGTTCCGCATCGGAAACAGGGGCGTCGCTCGCGAAAGCGGGTGCGGCGGCGGCACACGATGCGGCGAGCAATGAGGTAGAGGCCAGGAAATGGCGGCGGTTCGTCATGGTCACGGGTTCGAATGAAAAACAACGGGGAGCATCAGCCCTTCGGGAAAGCCTGCATCGTCGCGGTCATCGCGTGCGTCAGCATCTGCGCATACATGTCGTGTACGAGATAGAGGCTGCGGTTGCGCGTCCACGGCTGGCCCGACTGCGGGTCGTACGTCGTCGGCAGCGGCACCTCGGCAACCGCCGCCGCCTGCATGCCCGCCTGCTGCGAGGTCTGGATGCAGCGCTTCGCATGATCGCGATGGCCGACCACCGCGACCGTGCCCATCGCCGCCGCACCGCCCGCGCGCGATACGGCCACGGCCGCGACACCCGCGGTGCTCAGGTACACGATCGAACCGTCGCTCGCGATCACCGGCTCGATCGACGACAGCACGTCGGCGCCCAGCCCGTATTTCGATACGAGAAAGCGCGCGATTTCCCACTGCGCGTAGACCTTGACGGGTTTCAACTGGCGGATGCGGTACACGGCGTCCGCGAGCGCTTCGTTCACCGGCCCCGGATCGGGCAGCGCCGACTGGTTGCCGCCGGTGCTCGATGTATTGCCGCTCGCCGCGTTCGGACGATTGCCGAAGCTGTACGCGACGATCGCGCCGATCCGTGCGGCCGGCACCGTCGGCAGCGCCCACGTGAAGCCGACATCGGTGATCGCCGGCACGATCGCATCGACCGTCGCCGCATCGCCGAGCTGGGCGTTCAGTTTCGCCGACATCTGCGCGGCGAGTGCGCTATCGGTCACGGGTGCCGACGTGACGTCGTCGCCGCCGCATGCGCTCAGCAACGGAGCTGCCGCAACGGCGGGTGCGGCAGCAAGAAATTTTCTTCGTGAAGAAACCGACGCATTCAGATTCATAAGAGACAGGAAACGATGCGAACGACGCCGGCAGCAAGTCGCGGCGTTGCAAATCGCGGGTTCAGGGAAATGACCATCGGGCACGTCGCCCGGCTGGAAAACGGGCGACAGGATCGACGCGCGGAGCGGATCGCGGCACCCCGTCGATCGACGATGCTGGATCGTAGTGGGCGTTTATTAAATGGCGGTGAACCTGTCGATCGAAGGCTGACGATCGTCATGCCGTTTCATCGACGGACGCGTGCGTTTCATCCGTGGCGAGCGAACGCAGCCGCCGTTTCACCGGTGGCAAGCACGCGATGCGCGGGCATCGTCGCGCACGGCACGGCCCTCTCCGGATTTCGCGATACGACGGCGCAACGCACGTTCCCACGATCCGATCCGGAGCACACGACGATGGCGTTCGGGCTGAACGAATCGCTTGTTCGGCTCGACGAAGCACGCTGTTCACGACGCCGTTTCGGCATGGCACGCGCGACGTCGGGCGGTACGAGCCGCGCATCGAGGGCGAGCAGAAACCGCATGCGCGCGACGAGGTCGACGTGATCACCGCCGGCACGTCGCGCTTCGTCGTCGACGGACGCGCATGCGGCGTCGTGATCGGCGACGCGCTGTTCGTGCCCGCGCACGCCGAGCATCGCTTCACCGGCTTCTCCGACGATTTCTCGACATGGGTGTTGTTCTACGGCCCCGAAGACGGCGAACGCGGCGCGTGACGCACGACGCGCACGGCACTTTTCCGGCGATCTCCTAGACTGTCTATTCGCAGCGGGCGCCGCATGGCCGCCCCACCGTCAAGCAGCCGGCAGCATCCGGTGCAACGAACAGGAGAACAGCATGCGATACGAACTCTATTACTGGCCCGAGATCCAGGGACGCGGCGAATACGTGCGGCTCGCGCTCGAGGCGGCCGAAGCCGACTATGTCGACGTCGCGCGCGAATCGGGGCGCGGCATGGGCGTGTCGGCGATGATGCGCATGATGGACAGCACGAAAGCGGAATGCGTGCCGTTCGCGCCGCCGTTCCTGAAGGCGGGCGACGTGGTCGTCGGGCAGACCGCGAACATCCTGCTGTTTCTCGGCACGCGGCTCGGGCTCGCGCCCGACGACGAAGCCGGCCGGCTGTGGGTCCACCAGATCCAGCTGACCGCCGCCGATTTCATCACCGAGATCCACGACACGCACCATCCGATCGGCAGCGGCCTGTACTACGAGGACCAGAAAGCGGAAGCGGCCGAGCGCGCGGCCGATTTCCTCGAGAACCGGCTGCCGAAATTCCTCGGCTACTTCGATCGCGTGCTCGAACAGAATCCGCACAAGAACGGCTATATCGCGGGTAACGCGCTCAGCTATGCGGATCTGACGATGTTCCAGTTGATCGAGGGCCTGCGCTATGCGTTTCCGAAAGCGATGAAGCGCGCGGAGCGCAAGATCGCGGCGCTCGTCGCGCTGCACGATCGCGTCGCGCAGCACCCGCCCGTCGCGCGCTACCTGGAATCGGAGCGCCGCATTCCGTTCAACGACATGGGGATCTTCCGGCACTATCCCGAGCTCGACAAGTAACGGCCCCGCGGGCGCGCAGCTCGCCGTCTACGCGGCGACCGGCGTCTCGTGCAGGTGGCGCCATACGATCACGCCGTCCGCTTCGCGCCGGAACAACGCCGTCGAGCGGCGCACCGTGCGCCGCCCTTCCATGTCGGTCTGCGTCTCGCGATAGCCGATCACCGCGCCGTCGGACCACACCGCAAGGGCGCGCAATTCGTCGATGCCGATCACGAGCCCGGGCCGCGCACCGTGCCCGCGTGAAAACAGCGCATCGACGCCCGCGTAATCGAGCACCGTGCCGGACGTCGTGATCATCGAAAATCCCGGCGAAAAGCGCGCCATCAGCATCGCGAGCCGCCCGGGCTCCGCGCGGCCCGACAGCCAGCGTTCGATATCGACGTGCGTGTCGACGACCTCATTGAAAAACGGATTCGGCAGATTCATGGGGTTCTCAGGTTCTTGGGTTCTCGGGTTCTCAGGGGCGGGATGAAACAGCTTGCACGGCCGGCGTGCGATGCGCGGGAAGCCGCACGACGCAGCCGAGCGGCAGCAACGTCAGCAGCACCGCCAGCCCGAAGCACCAGCGGTACGGGGCCGGCGACGGCGGGCCTGCATCGAGCGCCAGCAACGCATTCAGCGCACTGCCGAGCACGGCCACACCGACACAAAAGCTCAATTGGCGGTTGATGTTCCAGAGCGCGCTCGCATCGCCCATCCGATCGGGCGACACATCGGCGAATGCCGCGCTTTGCGACGCGCTCGTGCACAGGCTGGCGCCGAATCCCATCGCGACGAACGCCGCGACGCGCATGGCTTCGACGCGCGCCCACGGCGTCGCGAGCAACGCGATGCCGACACAATCGATCGCGATTCCACACGCGAACAATGGCTTCGCGCCATGGCGCGGAAAACAGCGGCGTGTCGTCGCGATCGCGAAGAACGCCGCGATCGCCCACGGCAGCATCAGCGCGCCGACATGCGCGGCGCTCAATGCGAGGGCGTTCTGCAGATACAGCGACGCGACGAGATTGACGCCGGTAAAGACGCCCGGCACGCAGAGATAAACCACCACGCCGGTCCGCAACCACGGTTGCGCAAGCAGACGCAGGTCGAGCAGCGGGGAGGTCGCACGGCGCGCGTGTCGCACATAACCGATGCCGGCTGCCGCCGCGGCCGCCAGCATCGCGCACGGAAATGCCGTCCCGCCGGGCTGCCCCGCCGCGGTAAGCCCCAGCAGCAGCGCGACCAGCGCCGCCGCGCTCAGGCCGAGCCCGCGCCAGTCGAGCCGCGGAGGCCGCTCGCGTGCGCCGTCGCGCGGCAGCCATGCCAGCGCGAGCGCCCCGGTCGCAGCCGCAATCGGCACCATGGCGAAGAAGATCGCACGCCACGATCCGCGATCGACGATCGCGCCGCCGATCGCGGGCGACAATGCCGGCACGAGCAATGCGACCATCATCACGATCGACGTGAGGCGCGCGTGTGCGTGCGGTGGATACGCGCGATAGGCGATCGTCTGGCCGACCGGAATCAGCAGCCCGCCGCCCAGCCCCTGGACCAGCCGCCACACGAGCAGCGCGTCGATCGACGGCGCCGCACCGACGCCCGCGCAGCCGACCCCGACCAGCAGCAACGATGCGCCGAACACGCGCCGCTCGCCGCAGCGACGCGCCAGCCACGTGCCGAACGGAATCACGACGGTCAGCCCGAGCACGTACATGTTGCCGACCCACGCAAGCTGCGCGACCGATGCGTGCAGCTCGCGCTGCAGCGCCGGATATGCGGCGTTCAGCATGAACATGTTCGCGAGATCGATCGCGAATCCGAGCAGATAGACGGCGGCGATTCTGGAGCGGTCTGGCATGGCGGCGGCCGGGGCATCACGAAACGCCGCAGTGTAGAGGCCGGCGGCCGGGCCGGTAAGCGGCCGGATTCGACCGGTCCGGTCGAAAAATTTTGACAATCGGATCATGTGCGGCCACGCTGCAATGCTCGACGCATCGCACGCGACCGCACATTCGGGTACCCTTCGGGCGATTCCATGCACCGACAGGACCGTGCCCCGACCATGGTGAGCCTCGATCGTTTCGTCGTCTTCCGCGCCGTGGTCGAGGCGGGCTCGTTCACGGCCGCCGCGATCACGCTGAACCAGGCACGCGCGGCCGTCAGCTTCAACATCAAGCAGCTCGAAGCCGAGCTGGGCGTGACGCTGCTCACGCGCACCACGCGGCGCGTCGAGCTGACCGATGCCGGCGAGCGGTTCTACCGGCGCTGCCTGCGCGTGCTCGACGAAGCCGAAGGCGCGATCGACGAGGTGCGCGGCGAACATGGCGGGATGGAGGGCATCCTGCGCGTGACGTCGACGGTCGAATATGCGGCACGCATCCTCGCACCGGCGCTGCATACATTTACCGCGCGGCATCCGGCGTTGCGCGTCCGGCTCGAAACGCATACAACACAGGCGGACCTCGTGCGCGACCGCTTCGACGTCGCGATCCGGCTCGGCCGCCACGAGCACTTTCGCGAGCTGCCGTATCGCGGCGTCTGCCTCGGCACGTACGACGTGCTGCCCGTGATGGCGCCCGACCTGCCGGCACGCGCCGGCGTTCCGCAACCGGCGTCGCCGGACGCTTTGGCGCGCCTGCCGCAGCTCGGCCACAGCCGGCTCGAACGAATCGCGGAATGGACGCTCACCGATCGCGCGGGCAACGAACATGCGTTCCGGCCGCACGCGAAACCGCGCATCGTCGTCGACAACGCGTCGGTGCTGTGCGAACTGGCGCGCCAGGGCAGCGGCGTCGCGCTGCTGCCCGAATGGCTCGTGCGCGACGATCTCGCAAGCGGTGCGCTGGTCGACGCGCTGCCCGCATACCGCTTTCCGCGGCAAAACGTCTACGCGTTGTACGTCGCGGCGCGGCACGTGCCGCAGAAAGTGCGCGCGTGGGTGGATTTCATGAAGGCGCAGTTGCAGCAGACGCGCTGAACGCGCGGGGCGGCGCGACGCGTTTCAACGGCAGCCGGCCATCCGATTCGGCCGGCTCCATCGCCGCGCCGCGCAGCGGGCGATCAGTGCGGCTGCCCATGCTGCGCGGCCGTCGCGTCGACGGCCTCGACCGAGCGCGTGAGCCACGGCCCGATGTCCATCTCCTCGTAGCGCACGAGCCGGCTCTTGCGCGCGCGGCGATACGCCCACCAGATCGCGACGAACAGCGGAATCCACACATAGATCGACACCACCTCCATCCAGTCGATGCGCGCCGCGAAGAACGCCTGGTAATCCTGACCGAGCGAAATCACGATGCAGACCGCGATCGCGAACAGCGGCCCGAACGGAAACCACTTCGCGCGATATGGCAGTTGATCGAGCCGATAGCCCTGCTTCAGGAAGCCCTTGCGAAACCGGTAATGGCAGACCGCTATGCCGAGCCACGCGATGAAACCGGTGATGCCGACCGTATTCAGCAACCACAGATAGATGCGCTGGTTGTTGGTCAACGACGTGAGGAAACACAGCCCGCCGACGGCCATCGTCGCGTACAGCGCGTTGCGCGGCACGCCGCCCGGCGACAGCGTCGCGAACATGGCCGGCGCGCGCCCTTCCGATGCGAGGTTGTACAGCATCCGCGTCGCCGCGTAGGTGCCGGAATTGCCGGCCGACAGCACGGCCGTCAGGATCACCAGATTCATCGCGCCGGCGGCGAGCGGGAACCCCGCGTGGCTGAACACCAGCGTAAACGGGCTCACGCCGATGTCGGTCACGTCGCTCTTCAGCAGGTTCGGATCGGTGTACGGTACGAGCAGGCCGATCACGAAGATCGCGAGCACGTAGAACAGCATGATCCGCCAGAAGATCTGCTTCACCGCGCGCGGAATCGTCGTGCGCGGGTTTTCCGATTCGCCGGCCGTGATGCCGACCAGCTCGGTGCCGAGGAACGAAAAACCCGCGATCAGCGCGACGCTCATCATCGCGTGCACGCCGCCGACGAACGGCGCGTCGCCGGTCGTGAAGTTGCGCCAGCCGACCGGATGGCCGGCGCCGGTATGCCCGCTGCCGGTATGCCCGCTACCGAGCACGCCGGCCGCGATCGACAGCCCGGCCGCGATGAACGCGATCACGGTGACGACCTTGATCAGCGAGAACCAGTATTCCGATTCGCCGAAGCCGCGCACCGACAGCGTATTGAGCAGGAAGATCAGCACGAGGAACCCCGCACCCCACCACACGCCCGGCACCGCCGGAAACCAGTAGCGCATCACGATCTGCGCGGCGACCAGCTCGATCGCGATCGTCACCGCCCAGCTGTACCAGTAAGTCCAGCCGAGCGCGACGCCGAACCCTTCGTCGACGTACTTCTCGCCGTAGATCGCGAACGAGCCCGATACCGGCATCAGCGCGGCCATCTCGCCAAGCCCCGTGACGACGAAGTAGACCATGATCCCGATCGCGAGATACGCGGCGATCGCGCCGCCCGGCCCCGCCTGCGCGACGGACGCGCCCGATGCGACGAACAGCCCCGTGCCGATCGAGCCGCCGATCACGATCATCGCGATGTGGCGGCCCTGCAGACGGCGTTTCAGCGTCGCCCCGGACGGCTCGGCCGTCTCCGCTGCCGCTTGCATAGCATCCATAGTGTTCATCCTGATGGTGACCCGGCCAACCGATTTGATTTGGAATGCAAATTGATCGACTCGGTCATTCGCGTTGAAAACGGCCCTGCCGGGCCGGTCGCCTCACACGACGCTGCGCTTGATCGCCTGCAGTTCGGCCGTCGTCACGATCTTCTCGATCCGGAATCGCGAGCTTTCCAGCCACGCGTTCGCGATTCGCCGGTATTCGTCGAGATCCTCGCACGCGAGCCGCACGAGAAAATCGAACGTGCCGCTGACGAGCCAGCAATCGAGCACGGCCGGATTCGCGCGCATTTCCTCCTCGAACGGCGCCTGCGAACGTCCGTGGTCAGCCAGTACGATCTGCGCGATCACGACGATCGGCTTGGTCGCGCGCGGCGCGTTGATCACCGCGCGGTACCCTTCGATCACGCCGAGCGCCTCGAGCCGCTCCACGCGCGCCTGGCAGGGGCGCGGCGTGAGGTTCACGAGTTCCGACAGCTTGCGGTAGGAAATTCGCCCGTCGGTCCGCAGGATGTCGAGGATCCGGAGATCGATCTTGTCGAGCTGCATCTTCTTGTCGGTCATCCGCGTTGGCTCCGGTCGGGTCCTGGCTCATGCGCGGAACGTCTGCCGTTCCGCGCGGGGCCACATTATCCGGCCGAAGCGGTCGCGCGCCAATCGGCTAGAACCGCAGCGACAGGCAGGTCAGGCCGCCGTCCATCTTGCAGAACTCGCTCGTGTCGATCACGTGCAGCGGCATGCCGAGCGACGCGATCGCGTCATGCACGCGCGGATAACCGGCAGGCGTGATCAGCGTGCCGTTCACGCGCAGCGTGTTGCCGGCATATTCGTCCGCCGCGGAAATCGCGATACGCCGATAGCCGGCGAACGCCGGATGCGCGGCGAGCGCTTCCGTGACGAGCAGCGTGTCGTCGCCGAGCGCGTTGACGACCGATTTCAGGTGCAGGCCGGCGCCGACCGGCACCGCGACGACCGCGTAGCCATGGCGCGACACCAGCGTGTCGAACGCGGCGATGCCTTCCGCGTCGGTGCGGCTCGTCAGGCCGATGAAGAAGCGCTTGCCGACCAGCATCACGTCGCCGCCGTCGAGGCGGCCGGACTGCATCGGCAGCAGGTCGCGATGGGCGGCGAGCGCCGCTTCGATATGAACCGTCTCGCCGCGCCGGGCGGGCGCGCCGGGGCGCGTGATCACCGCGAATTCCGGCGTGACGACGGCGACGTCCTCGACGAAATGCGAATCGGGAAACGCATCCAGCGGCGGCAGTTCGGTCAGCTCGACGCCGAGCCCGCGCAGCGCGTCGCAGTATGCGTCGAACTGCATGAGCGTCTTGTCGTAGTCGGGCGCGCCGAGTGCGGCGGTGGTGAGACCCGCGCCGCAGGACGGCGCGGGACGGCGAACGATCGCTTGCGTGAATTGCATCGACTCCTCCATGGTCTGCACCGCATCCGTGCGGCGCACGGGCGGGCGGCGTGGTGTCCGGACCATTATCGGAAGCCAAATTGTGCAATTCGCGTCGATTTCGGCGGCACCGGCAGCCGATTGCGTCGAATTGCGCGCACCACGCAGCGGATTCGGCAGACGGGCCGCTCGCCGTGTCGGGCACGGCCGTTTCGCCTGCCGCACGCGCGTTACGCGCCGGGCTCGAATCCCATCTGCGCACGGCCGAGCGCCGTCAACTCGCCCTCCCCCGCGCGCCCGTCGAATTCGACCTCGAAATGATCGGCCGGGAAATCGGGCGGACTGTCGCCACGCAGGAACGCGGAGCGCTGGCGTTGCAGGTACGCATCGTTTTTCGCGCAGCCGGGCGCGGCGGCGATGTACATCACGTTGCTGTCGCCGCTGCCGCGATGCGCATCCTCGACCGCATGCACGACATCGCCGTGCCAGAACACCGCGTCGCCCGGCGCCATGTGCGGGATCGGCACCAGCGCGTCGAGCAGCAGCGCATGCCATTCGGGCCGAATCGACAGCGCGCGGCCGGGACGTGCGCCGCACAGGTCGTCGTCGGCGACGTCGTCCTGCAGCGCACGCAGCACGACATAGGCCATCGCGTTCGCGATCGGGATCAGCTGCAGCGTGCCGTCGCCGGGCCCCTGCGGCGTCAGCGCGGTCCAGCCCTGGAACGTGCGGAACATCGAGCACACGGCCGGCGACGGAATCTCCTCGACGTCGGGACGGAACGCCGCATCGAACGGATCGTAATCGCGCCAGCGGCCGGCCAGCACGTGGCGATAGACCTGGCGAAAATTCGCGCCGAGCCAGCGCTCGACGGAGCCGCCGTCGACATGCGGCGACAGCCCGAGCGACGTCGAGCCGGGCGGCCGGCGGCGAATCCGGTCCGCATAGGCGGGCACCTGGTCGGGATCGAAATGCGTACGTGCGCCGTCCGCATGCCGCCACAGGCGATTCAGGAACACTCGCGCCTGCGTGAGTGCCGGCGACTGGCGCGCGGCGATCTGCGGCTTCGACCAATAAACGCCGTAGATCTGCGGCTTGCCCGACGCGAGGTTGCCGAAATAGCGGTCTTCCGCGCGCGCGTGCAACCGGTCGGCGAAACGGTTCGCGTCCAGATACGCGCCGATTTCATCGTTCCAGTCGCGCGCCTGCCGGGCATCGAACACGCCGCGGATCACGACCGCGCCATGCGTGCGAATCGCGGCAATCGCCTGCGGATCCACCTTTCCGTCCGCGATATCCGCGAACGGCACGGCCGGAATCACGTCGCGGCCATGTGCGTGCGCGCGGCGGATCGCGTCGACCTGCCGTGCGATATCGCCCTCCAGCTCGCGGAACGTGGCCGCATAACCGGGCAAATCGGCGCGCAGCGCCCGTTTGGCCGCGCGGATCGCGGCCGGCAGATCGTCAATCGTCAGTTGCATCGTCGTCTCCTCGCTGAAGCGTGTCGTGATGTGCTGTCAGCGTACGGTCGGCGCAGGGTCGCCATCACCACTATCCGGCCAATGATCGATACAATCCTGACAATCGTGCGTCACTCGCGACGATGGCAGACCACGCAGAGCTTGTTGCCGTCCGGGTCGCGGAAATAGGCGCCGTAGTAGTCGCGGTGATAGTGCGGCCGCAGGCCCGGCGGCCCTTCGCAGACACCGCCCTGTCGCAGCGCGAGCGCGTGACAGCGATCGACGTGGGCACGGGTCGGCGCATCGAACGCGATCGTGTGGCCATTGCCCGGTTCGGGCGGCCGGCCATCGAGCGGCTTGCCGAAGAAGAACAGCGGCCGCTCGGCGTCGGCGGGCATCCAGCCCGACCAGCCGTCCGGTTCGCGGAATTTCAGGCGCAGGCCGAGTTCAGCGAACAGCGGCGCGTAGAAGTCGTAGGCGCGCGCCGTATCGCCGACGCCCACGCAAACATGTGAAAACATGGCATCGCTCCGTGGTGACGATCGCTCACGATCATGCCACGATGCGCTGCCTGCCCCTGCCGGAGGCCGCGATGAAACCGCAATACGAACACGTGACGTTCGCGCCCGGCTGTTCGATCCGCGTCTATCACCGTCAGCTCGCGCGCATTCCGTTCGAGTGGCATCGCCACCCCGAATACGAGCTGACGCTGACGCTCAACAGCCGCGGCCGGCGCTTCATCGGCGATCATGTCGCGCGCTACGCGGACGACGATCTCGTGCTCGTGCCGCCCAACCTGCCGCATACGTGGTCGTCGAACGCGCGCATCGATCGCGACGCGCCCGAGGTCGCGCTCGTCGTCTGGTTCGACGGCGACTGGGTGCGGCGGCTGGCCGACTGCTGCGCCGAATACGCGCCGCTGCGCTCGCTGCTGCGGCGCGCGGCGCCGGGCCTGCGCTTCGACGTGGAGACGGCCCGCGCGATGCGCGCGCGCCTGCCGCTGTTGCTCGATCCGTCGCCGCGCGCGAGGCTCGCGGCCACGCTCGACACGCTTGCCGATCTCGCGGAAGCCGGCGGCGAACCGCTCGCCACCGCGCACGCGTACGGCCAGCGCGACGGTGCGCCATCGCCGGCCGATCCGGCCGCGCCCGAAGCCGAACGCCTCGATCGCGTGCTCGACGCGATCGACCGGCATTTCCACGAACCGCTGCGCATCGACGCACTCGCCGCTGTCGCGCACCTGTCCGAACGCACGCTGCAACGGCTGTTCGTCCGGCACCTCGGCGAAAGTGTCGGCCGCTACGTGCAACGGCTGCGGCTCGCGCATGCCTGTCGCCATCTCGTCGGCACCGACTGGCCGATCGCGACGGTGGCCACGCGCTGCGGCATTCCGAACGCCGCGAACTTCAATCGCCAGTTCCTCGCCGCGCGCGGCACGACGCCCGGCGCGTACCGGCAGTTCTTCAAGCAGCACGGCCACGCACCCGACGACGATGCGCCCGCACTCGACACACGGCCGCCGTCGCTGGAGCGCCGCGCCGGATCGGGCCAACGTCGGCCGCGCAAATGAAAACACCCCGACGGGCTGACCCGTCGGGGTGTCGTGGCGTTGCGATTGCCCGACGCGAGCGGCCTGCCGGCCGTTCGCGTCGCACACGGTTTAACGTGCGTTGAGCGGCTTCGCTTCGCGCGGCGTGTCGCCGATGAACAACTGGCGCGGACGGCCGATCTTCTGTTCCGGATCGGCAATCATTTCGTTCCACTGTGCGATCCAGCCGACCGTGCGTGCCATCGCGAAGATACACGTGAACATCGACGTCGGGATACCCAGCGCGCGCTGGACGATGCCCGAGTAGAAGTCGACGTTCGGGTACAGCTTGCGCGACACGAAGTATTCGTCTTCCAGCGCGATCTTCTCGAGCTGCATCGCGAGCTTGAACAGCGGGTCGTCGTGCAGGCCCAGTTCGTTCAGCACTTCGTAGCACGTTTCGCGCATCAGCTTCGCACGCGGGTCGTAGTTCTTGTACACGCGGTGACCGAAGCCCATCAGCTTCACGCCCGAATTCTTGTCCTTCACCTGCTTGATGAATTCGGGGATGTTGTCCGGCGAACCGATCTGCTCGAGCATGTTCAGCGCGGCTTCGTTCGCACCGCCGTGCGCCGGGCCCCACAGACAGGCGATACCGGCCGCGATACACGCGAACGGGTTCGCGCCCGACGAACCGGCCAGGCGGACCGTCGACGTCGATGCGTTCTGCTCGTGATCGGCGTGCAGAATCAGGATACGGTCGAGCGCGCGGACCAGCACGTCGTTGACCTTGTACTCTTCGCACGGGTTCGAGAACATCATGTGCATGAAGTTCGCGCTGTACGACAGTTCGTTCTTCGGATAGACGAACGGCTGGCCGATGCTGAACTTGTACGCCATCGCGACGAGCGTCGGCAGCTTCGCGATCATGCGGATTGCCGACACTTCGCGGTGACGCGGATCGTTGATGTCGAGCGAGTCGTGATAGAACGCCGACAGCGCGCCGACGGCCGCCACCAGCACCGCCATCGGGTGCGCGTCGCGACGGAAGCCGCGGAAGAAGAAGTGCATCTGCTCGTGCACCATCGTGTGCTTCGTGACGGTGTCGACGAATTCCTTCTTCTGCGCGGCGTTCGGCAGTTCGCCCTTCAGCAGCAGGTAGCAGCTTTCGAGGAAGTCGGCGTTCTGCGCGAGGTTGTCGATCGGGTAGCCGCGGTACAGCAGTTCGCCCTTGTCGCCGTCGATGTACGTGATCGCCGAATTGCACGAAGCCGTCGACATGAAGCCCGGGTCGTACGTGAACTTGCCGGTCTGGCCGTACAGCTTGCGGATGTCGATCACGTCCGGGCCCATCGTGCCCTTGTAGATCGGCAGTTCGACGCTCGGCGAGTTGTCGCTGAACGATAGCGTGGCTTTAACATCAGACGGAGTCATGGCACATCCTCAATCGAAATAAAGAAACGGGATTCGATAACGGGCGGAACGTGATTACACGTTGCGCAGCATCTCCAACAGCCGGTGAACATCCGGGCTGTCTAGGTCGCCTTCTGGTTCCTTGCGCGCGAGGAGCAAGTCCATCAGGTCGTTGTCGCTCAGATCGAGCAGGCGCGACAACGCGCCTACGTCTGCATCGGTGAGGTCATGCTCGTATCTGCCGAAGAAACGCTCGAACACGATGTCGTTCTCCAGCAGACCCCGCCGCGCGCGCCAGCGAAGGCGCGCACGGCGGTGCGGGTCGGATTGATGCGAATCGTCGCTCATCTCAACCTTAAACCGCGCGGCGAACCATCAGTTCCTTGATCTTGCCGATCGCCTTCGTCGGGTTCAGGCCCTTCGGGCAGACGTCGACGCAGTTCATGATCGTGTGGCAACGGAACAGACGGTACGGGTCTTCCAGATTGTCGAGACGCTCGCCGGTGGCCGTGTCGCGGCTGTCCGCGATGAAGCGGTAAGCCTGCAGCAGGCCGGCCGGGCCGACGAACTTGTCCGGGTTCCACCAGAAGCTCGGGCACGACGTCGAGCAGCTCGCGCACAGAATGCACTCGTACACGCCGTCGAGCTCGTCGCGCTCTTCCGGCGACTGCAGGCGTTCCTTCTCCGGCGGCGGTGCGTCGTTGATCAGGTACGGCTTGATCGAGTGGTACTGGTTGAAGAAGTGCGTCATGTCGACGATCAGGTCGCGCACGACGGGCAGGCCCGGCAGCGGGCGCAGCACGATCTTCTGCGGCAGGTCGTTCAGGTTCGTCAGGCACGCGAGACCGTTCTTGCCGTTGATGTTCATCGCGTCCGAGCCGCACACGCCTTCGCGGCAGGAACGGCGGAACGACAGCGTCTCGTCCAGGGCCTTCAGCTTGACCAGTGCGTCGAGCAGCATGCGTTCATGCTGGATCTCGAGCTCGTACGTCTGCATGCGCGGCGCCGCGTCCTTGTCCGGATCGTAGCGGTAGACTTCAAAAATGCGTTTTGCCATTTCGGATTCCTTTGACTCGGCTTAGAACGTGCGCGGCTTCGGCGGCACGGATTCGACCGTCAGCGGCTTCATTTGTACCGGCTTGTAGTCGAGGCGATCGCCTTCGCTGTACCACAGCGTGTGGCGCAGCCAGTTCTCGTCGTCGCGGTGTTCGTAGTCGCTGTGCGCGTGCGCGCCGCGGCTTTCCTTGCGCGCTTCCGCCGACACCATCGTCGCGCGGGCGACTTCGATCAGGTTCTCCAGCTCGAGCGCTTCGACGCGCGCGGTGTTGAACACCTTCGACTTGTCCTTCAGGTGGATGTTTTCCACGCGCGCCTTCAGGCCGGCCATCTGGTCGACGCCTTCCTTCAGCAGTTCCGACGTTCGGAACACGCCTGCGTGCTTCTGCATCGTCGAGCGGATATCGTTCGCGACGTCCTGCGTGTATTCGCCCGACGTCGACTTGTCGAGCTTCGCCAGGCGCGCCAGCGAGAATTCGCCTGCGTCGGCCGGCAGCGGCTTGTGTTCCTTCTGGTTCTTCACGTGCTCGACGATGTGGTTGCCGGCCGCACGGCCGAACACCACGAGGTCCAGCAGCGAGTTCGTGCCGAGGCGGTTCGCGCCGTGCACGGACACGCACGAGCATTCGCCCACTGCGTAGAAGCCGTTGACCGGTTCCTTGTGATCGCGCGACGTGCCGACGACCTGACCGTGGATGTTGGTCGGGATGCCGCCCATCTGGTAGTGGATCGTCGGGACGACCGGGATCGGTTCCTTGATGCAGTCGACGTTCGCGAACTTCAGCGCGATTTCGCGGATCGACGGCAGACGCTTCATGATCGTCTCGGCGCCGATGTGCGACAGGTCGAGCAGCACGTGATCCTTGTTCGGACCGACGCCGCGGCCTTCCTTGATTTCCTGGTCCATCGAACGCGACACGAAGTCACGCGGCGCCAGATCCTTCAGCGTCGGCGCATAGCGCTCCATGAAGCGCTCGCCGTTCGAGTTGCGCAGGATGCCGCCCTCGCCGCGCACGCCTTCGGTGATCAGCACGCCCGCGCCGGCCACGCCGGTCGGGTGGAACTGCCAGAACTCCATGTCCTGCAGCGCGATGCCCGAGCGCGCGGCCATGCCGAGGCCGTCGCCGGTGTTGATGAACGCGTTCGTCGATGCCGCGAAGATCCGGCCTGCGCCGCCCGTCGCGAACAGCGTCGTCTTGCCTTCCATGATGTAGACGTCGCCCGTCTCCATTTCGAGCGCCGTCACGCCGAGCACGTCGCCGTCCGCGTCGCGGATCAGGTCGAGTGCCATCCATTCGACGAAGAACTGCGTCTTCGCCTCGACGTTCTGCTGGTACAGCGTGTGCAGCAGCGCGTGACCGGTACGGTCGGCGGCCGCGCAAGCGCGCTGGACCGGCTTCTCGCCGTAGTTCGCGGTGTGGCCGCCGAACGGGCGCTGGTAGATCGTGCCGTCCGCGTTGCGGTCGAACGGCATGCCGAAGTGCTCGAGCTCGTACACGACGTTCGGCGCTTCACGGCACATGAATTCGATCGCGTCCTGGTCGCCGAGCCAGTCGGAGCCCTTGATCGTGTCGTAGAAGTGGAAGTGCCAGTTGTCTTCGCTCATGTTGCCGAGCGACGCACCGATGCCGCCTTGCGCGGCGACCGTGTGCGAACGCGTCGGGAACACCTTCGACAGCACGCCGACCGACAGGCCCGCGCGCGACAGTTGCAGCGCTGCGCGCAAGCCGGAGCCGCCTGCGCCGACGATCACGACGTCGAACTTGCGGCGCGGGAGGGAAGTTTTGATTGCAGCCATTCTTTACACTCTCCAGAGAATCTGCGCGGCATAGCCCGCACATGCGAGCAGCCAGACGATGGTCAGCGATTGCAGCAGCAGGCGCACACCGACGGGCTTCACGTAGTCCATCCAGATGTCGCGCACGCCGACCCATGCGTGGTAGAAGAGGGAGAGCAGCATCACGAAGGTCGCGAGCTTCATCCATTGCGCGGCGAAGATCGATGCCCAGCCTTCGTACGAGAAATCGTGCGCGCCGAAGAAGAGGACGAGCAGAATGACCGTGTAGACCGCCATGATCGTGGCGGTGACGCGCTGCGCGAGCCAGTCGCGCAGGCCGTAGTGTGCGCCGACGACGAGGCGCTTCGAGCCGATTCGGTTATTGGCTGCCATTTTCTTAGAATGCTCCGAACAGTTTGAGTGCCATGGCGATCGTCAGCGCGATCGAGACGACAAAGACGACGACGGCCGTCCGCTTGCCGCCTTCCTTCGAGACGGCGTCGTGGTTGACGTCCATCAGCAGGTGGCGAATGCCGGCGCAGAAATGGTGGAAGAAGGCCCACGACAACGCGAGGACGATCAGCTTGACGACGATGTTGGAGAGGAAAGCCTTGAAGACTTCGAAGCTGAGCTCGGAGGTGAGGCTCTGGTCGAAGAGGAACAGCAGGAACGGCAGGAACAGGAACAGCAGCGCGCCGCTGATACGATGGAGAATCGACAATGTCGCCGCCAGCGGCATGCGATATTTCAACGTGATGTCGCCGATTCCGATGTTCCGGTATTCCGGCCTCGGCTTTCTTACTGCGTCAGTCATGCTAGACCCCTACTATGTTGTCACACTAATCCGCGATTTTAGCGCCTTTTTATATCGCGCTGCAGCGAAAGTCTGCTCTGGATAATTGCGCGAACAAGAACAAAGGCGGCCCGAAACGTGCTTCGCGAGCGTGGGAAACGCGAATGCACGCGGCTGAGCCGAACGTCGTCAGCTCAAGTCATTTTGATAGTAGTACCCGGTTGTGACATACCAGCCGCGACGCACCTCCACCGGCCGGTCCCCGTACGTATAGGACACGCGCTCGACCGACAGCAGCGGGAAGCCCGCCGGCACGTGCAGCAGGTCGGCCACCGCCGGATCCGCCGCCACCGCGCGGATCTTCTCCGTCGCGCGGATCATCCGCGTACCGAACTCCGTCTCGAACATCGCGTAGAGCGGCCCCTTGTACTCGCTCAACCGCTCGAACGTGAGCCCGCGGAACATCGCGCCCGGCAGCCAGATCTCGTCGAGCACCGTCACTTCGCCGTCGAATTCCAGCAGGCGGCGCACCTGTACGACCGGATCGGCAGGCTTCAGGTCGAGCTGCCGCGCGATCTCGGCCGGCGCGCGCAGGCGCCGGCATTCGAGCAGACGGCTCACGTGCGGGTGCTCGGCGCCGTCGTCGGCCAGCAGACGCAGGAAGCGGAATTGCGCGCGATCCTCGTTGTGCGTTGCAACAAAAGTGCCCTTGCCCTGCCGCCGGACCACGAGGTTCTCGGCGGCCAGCTCGTCGATCGCCTTGCGCACGGTGCCCTGGCTGACCTTGTAGCGGGCCGCGAGCTCCACTTCGCTGGGGATGATCTCACCGGGCTTCCATTCGCCGGATTCGAGACTTTGCGTGATCAGTGACTTGATCTGCTGGTATAACGGGCTGAACGTCGGCGACGCGGACGCCGCGGGCGAGGCTGCGGGATCGCCCGCGCCCGGCTGCCCTGGGCCGCCTGCGCCGGTCTGATTCGCGGTGTTCGCCTGGTTCGATGTCATGGCGCGCATTTCATCACAAACCGCACTTTTTCGTCCACTCAATTTCCGCAAAACATCTGTCTTATATAAGACATATGATACCGTTTGACTTTGCGCGTGACGGCTCCTACACTCCCGGTCGAGCAAGGGTTCGCGGGTGCAACAGCGCGTCCCCGGCTACGTGCCTCGGCCGTCTCCAGGTTCACCGCGTCCGCTATCGCGAGTCCTCCGCCCTGCTTCAATGCAACGCTACGCACAACGCGCATAGAATGGCGTTTTCGCTCGCGTCCAACGCTTCACCCGTCCTGGAGATTTTCAATGGCTAAGCCCGCAAAGCGCGTTGCCGTCACCGGCGCCGCAGGTCAAATCGCTTACTCCCTGCTGTTCCGCATCGCGAACGGCGACCTGCTCGGCAAGGATCAGCCGGTGATCCTGCAACTGCTCGACCTCCCGCAAGCCCAAGCCGCCGTCAAAGGCGTCGTGATGGAACTCGACGACTGCGCGTTCCCGCTGCTCGCGGGCGTCGTGATCACCGACGATCCGAAGGTGGCATTCAAGGATGCAGACGTCGCGCTGCTGGTCGGTGCGCGTCCGCGCTCGAAGGGCATGGAGCGCAAGGACCTGCTGTCGGCGAACGCCGAGATCTTCACGGTTCAGGGCGCTGCGCTGAACGAAGTCGCCAGCCGCGACGTGAAGGTGCTGGTCGTCGGCAACCCGGCGAACACGAACGCGTACATCGCGATGAAGTCGGCGCCGGATCTGCCGAAGAAGAACTTCACGGCCATGCTGCGCCTCGACCACAACCGCGCGCTGTCGCAGCTCGCCGCCAAGTCGGGCAAGCCGGTCGCGTCGATCGAGAAGCTCGCCGTGTGGGGCAACCACTCGCCGACGATGTACCCCGACTTCCGCTTCGCGACCGCCGAAGGCGAATCGCTGCTGAAGCTGATCAACGACGACGTGTGGAACCGCGACACGTTCATCCCGACCGTCGGCAAGCGCGGCGCGGCGATCATCGAAGCGCGCGGCCTGTCGTCGGCCGCGTCGGCAGCCAACGCGGCGATCGACCACGTCCGTGACTGGGTGCTCGGCACGAACGGCAAGTGGGTCACGATGGGCATCCCGTCGGACGGCTCGTACGGCATCCCCGAAGACATCATCTACGGCGTGCCGGTCACCTGCGAA
Organism: Burkholderia sp. MSMB1072; assembly: GCF_001524725.1. Lineage (NCBI taxonomy): Bacteria > Pseudomonadati > Pseudomonadota > Betaproteobacteria > Burkholderiales > Burkholderiaceae > Burkholderia > Burkholderia sp. MSMB1072. Next base: position 213,143 of record NZ_LOYC01000047.1, on the reverse strand, counting down.
AACGGCGAGTACAAGCGTGTCGAAGGCCTGGAAATCGACGCGTTCTCGCGCGAGAAGATGGACGGCACGCTGGCCGAGCTGCTCGAAGAGCGCGACGGCGTCGCCCACCTGCTGAAGAACTAAGCCTCACGCATCGCGCCGGGCGGCCTTCGGGGCGCCCGGCTTCGGCACGGGCCGGCGCGCCGCCGGCCCTGCCGATCGATCCGATCCGCGCACGTTTTGCCGCCCGCGCCCGCCGCGCGCCGGCCCAGAACCTGCCCGAATCCGATTTTCTCCACGTTGACCCGCTTCCCTGACGTAGACGAGATGGCCGCGCTCACTCCTGCACAAGTGCTGTACGACGGGGCGTCACCGCCCGCGATCCTGCCCTGCTGCGATCACTACGCGGGCAGCGAGAAGCTGATGCGCAAGTCGCTCGCACTACAGGCCGAACTGGGCCCCGTGTTCGACGTCACGTTCGACTGCGAGGATGGCGCGGCCGTCGGCCAGGAAGCCGCGCACGCGGCGCTCGTCGCCGATCTGCTCGGCAGCGCCGAGAACCGCTTCGGCCGCGTCGGCGTCCGCATCCACGACTTTTCCCACCCGCACTGGCGCGACGACGTGCGCATCGTGCTGCGCGCATCCCGCGTACCCGCCTACATCACGCTGCCGAAGGTCGCGAACGCCGCCGACGCGGCCGAAATGACCGCGTTCATCGAAGGCACGCGCCGCGAGCTCGGCATCGCGCAGCCGATCGCGGTCGACGTGCTGGTCGAGACGCACGGCGCGCTCGCGCAGGCGGCCGCCCTCGCCGCGCTGCCGACGGTCGGCACGCTGAGCTTCGGGCTGATGGATTTCGTCTCCGCGCACCACGGCGCGATCCCCGACTCCGCGATGCGCTCGCCCGGCCAGTTCGACCATCCGCTCGTACGCCGCGCGAAGCTGGAAATCGCCTCGGCCTGTCACGCGCACGGCAAGACGCCGTCGCACAACGTGACGACCGAGGTGCGCGACATGGGCGTCGTCGCCGGCGACGCACGCCGCGCGCGCGACGAATTCGCATTCACGCGGATGTGGAGCATCCACCCCGCGCAGATCCGCCCGATCGTCGACGCGTTCGCACCGCGCACCGACGAAGTCACGCTGGCCGCCGAGATCCTGCTGGCCGCGCAGGCCGCCGACTGGGGCCCGACGCGCCACGGTGATACGCTGCACGATCGCGCGAGTTATCGTTATTACTGGTCGGTGCTGCGCCGCGCGCGGGCCACCGGCCAGCCCGTACCGGACGAGGCCGCGCCGCTGTTCGGGCCGGCCGCCGCAGGCGCCGCGCGTTGAGTGTGCGCCGCCGGCCGATACACGAGTTTCATGCATTCGCGGTTTCGCGAACCGGATAGACGTTTGCGAAACGACAAAAAACGTAACGGAGCCCGAAAACCTGATGTATGCGCGGCCAAATAGGTGAAAATAGCGGCCGCTGCGCGCTTTCGGGGCGCGTGCAGTTTCAAACCGGCCGGCGGTTTCGATTGCCGGCCCTTGTCAACTGATTATCGAAAGGTTCTGACTCCATGAAGAAACTCCTGATCGCTACCGCCATCGGCGCCTTGTCCGCCACGATGCTGGTGTCGGCTCCGAGCGCGTTTGCCCAGGGTACGGCCACCACGACCGCGAAGAAGGCCACGGCCAAGCGCCCGGCGCCGGCCAAGCGCATCATCCCGCGCAGCAAGAAGGCGCAGGCACGCGCGGCCGCCAAGGTCGATCCGGTACCGGACGGCGCGGTCAAGTGGTCCTGCAAGGAAGGTCTGTCGTTCGACCTCGCCGGCGACATGAAGCGCGACCAGGTCGTCACGGTTCACTGGGCGAAGAAGAACTACAAGCTGCCGCGTCAGGCCACGACGACGGGCGCCGATACGTTCTACGATCCGGCAGCCGGCTTCAAGCTGGTCGTGATCCCGAGCAAGGCGATGCTGTTCTCCGACGCAAATGGCGGCGAGCGCCTCGCTGACGAATGCGTCACGCCGGAAATGGCACAAGGCGGCGCAGCGCCGACGCAGGCGAACGAACTGAAGCCGGCAACGAACTAAGTACGTTCCTCCCGGCCCCTCGATGTCCGCCCCGGTCTCCAACGCCCGCCCTGCTCCGGATACGGTACTCGTCGACATCGTCGACTACGTGCTGAACCCCGGCATCGACAGCGCGCTCGCGCTGGAGACGGCGCGTCATTGCCTGATCGACACGCTCGGATGCGGACTCGAGGCGCTGTCCTACCCTGCCTGCACCAAGCTGCTCGGCCCGGTCGTGCCCGGCACGATCGTACCGAACGGCGCGAAGGTGCCCGGCACGTCCTTCCAGCTCGATCCCGTCCAGGCCGCGTTCGGCATCGGCGCGATGATCCGCTGGCTGGACTTCAACGACACCTGGCTCGCCGCCGAATGGGGTCATCCGTCCGACAACCTCGGCGGGATCCTGGCGACGGCCGACTGGCTCTCCCGCACGGCCCGCGCGGCCGGCCGGAAGCCGCTCACGATGCGCGACGTGCTGGTCGCAATGATCCAGGCCCACGAGATCCAGGGCTGCCTCGCGCTCGAGAACGCGTTCAACGCGGTCGGGCTCGACCACGTGCTGCTCGTGAAGGTCGCGTCGACGGCCGTCGTCGGCCGGCTGCTCGGGCTCACGCGCGACGAGCTGATCAACGCGGTCTCCCATGCGTTCGTCGACGGGCACGCGCTGCGTACCTACCGCCATGCGCCGAACACCGGTTCGCGCAAATCCTGGGCGGCCGGCGACGCCACGTCCCGCGCGGTGCGCCTCGCGCTGATCGCGAAAACGGGTGAAATGGGCTATCCGTCGGCGCTCACCGCCAAGACCTGGGGCTTCTACGACGTGCTGTTCGACGGCAAGCCGTTCCGCTTCCAGCGCCCGTACGGCACGTACGTGATGGAAAACGTGCTGTTCAAGATTGCGTTCCCCGCCGAATTCCATGCGCAGACGGCCGCCGAGGCCGCGCTGCAACTGCACGCGCAGCTCGCCGCGGCGGGCCGCACGACCGAGGACATCGCGCGGATCACGATCCGCACGCATGCGGCCGCCATCCGCATCATCGACAAGCAGGGCCCGCTCGCCAATCCGGCCGACCGCGACCACTGCATCCAGTACATGGTCGCCGTGCCGCTGCTGTTCGGCCGGCTGACCGCGGCCGACTACGAAGACGCGGCCGCGGCCGACCCGCGCATCGATGCGCTGCGTGCGAAGACCGTGTGCGTCGAGGATCCGCAGTTCACGAAGGATTATCACGATCCGGACAAGCGATCGATCGCGAATGCGCTGACGATCGAGTTCACGGACGGATCGAAGCTTGCCGAAGTGGCGGTCGAGTACCCGCTCGGCCATCGGCGGCGCCGTGCGGACGGCATCCCGCTGCTGGTCGACAAATTCCGCACCAACCTCGCCCGCCGCTTCCCGGCCAAGCAGCAACAAGCGATTCTCGACGTGTCGCTGGACCAGGCAAAGCTCGACGCGATGCCGGTCGATGAGTACGTCGACTTGTATGTGATATAGCCCCCACAGGACACGTTGTTTCCTAGCCTCAAACCCAGGAAAATCACCATGGCCCACAATCTCCACAAGACCCTCAAGGAATTCGACAGCGGTTCCGGCAAAGGCAAGTTCTACTCGCTGCCGCAACTCGGCAAGGAACTGAAGACGAAGATCGAGCGCCTGCCGGTGTCGATCCGCATCGTGCTCGAGTCCGTGCTGCGCAACTACGACGGCAAGAAGATCACCGAAGAGCACATCGAGCAGCTCGCGAACTGGAAGCCGACCGCGAAACGCGTCGACGAGATTCCGTTCGTCGTGTCGCGCGTCGTGCTGCAGGACTTCACGGGCGTGCCGCTGCTGGCCGACATCGCGGCCATGCGCGGCGTCGCCGAGCGCACGGGCAAGAACCCGAAGAAGATCGAGCCGCTGGTGCCGGTCGATCTCGTCGTCGATCACTCGGTCCAGATCGACTACTTCCGCCAGAAGGACGCGCTCGACCTGAACATGAAGCTGGAATTCCAGCGCAACAACGAGCGCTACCAGTTCATGAAGTGGGGCATGCAGGCGTTCGACACGTTCAAGGTCGTGCCGCCGGGCGTCGGCATCGTGCACCAGGTGAACCTCGAATATCTCGCGCGCGGCGTCCACAAGAAGACCGACGGCGCCGATACCGTGTACTACCCGGACACCCTCGTCGGCACGGACAGCCACACGACGATGATCAACGGCATCGGCGTGGTCGGCTGGGGCGTGGGCGGCATCGAGGCGGAAGCCGGCATGCTCGGCCAGCCGGTGTATTTCCTGACGCCGGACGTGGTCGGCGTCGAGCTCAAGGGCAGGCTGCGCGAAGGCGTGACGGCCACCGACCTGGTGCTGACGATCACCGAAATGCTGCGCAAGGAGAAGGTCGTCGGCAAGTTCGTCGAATTCTTCGGCGAAGGCACGCAGTCGCTGTCGCTGCCGGACCGCGCGACGATCGGCAACATGGCGCCGGAATACGGCGCGACGATGGGCTTCTTCCCGGTCGACGAAAAGACGATCGAGTACTTCGAAGGCACGGGCCGCACGAAGGCCGAGATCGCCGCGTTCGAAAACTACTTCAAGGCGCAGAACCTGTTCGGCATCCCGAAGGCCGGCGACATCGACTACACGAAGACGGTGACGCTCGACCTGGCGACGGTCGCCCCGTCGCTGGCCGGCCCGAAGCGCCCGCAGGACCGCATCGAGATCGGCAACGTCAAGTCGACGTTCACCGACCTGTTCTCGAAGCCGGTCGCGGAGAACGGCTTCGCGAAGAAGGCGGAAGACCTGAACACGCAGTACACGACGAGCAACGGCGTCGACGTGAAGAACGGCGACGTGCTGATCGCCGCGATCACGTCGTGCACGAACACGTCGAACCCGAGCGTGCTGCTGGCTGCCGGCCTGCTCGCGAAAAAGGCGGTCGAGGCCGGCCTCACGGTCGATCCGAAGATCAAGACCTCGCTCGCGCCGGGATCGCGCATCGTCACCGAATACCTGACGAAGACGGGCCTGCTGCCCTACCTGTCGAAGCTCGGCTTCGAAGTCGCGGCCTATGGCTGCACGACCTGTATCGGCAACGCGGGCGACCTGACGCCGGAACTGAACGAAGCGATCACGAAGAACGACATCGTCGCGGCGGCCGTGCTGTCGGGCAACCGTAACTTCGAAGCGCGCATTCACCCGAACATCCGCGCGAACTTCCTCGCGTCGCCGCCGCTCGTCGTCGCGTACGCGATCGCCGGCAACATCACGCGCGACCTGATGACCGAGCCGGTCGGCAAGGGCAAGGGCGGCCGCGACATCTACCTCGGCGACATCTGGCCGACGAGCGATGAAATCCACGCGCTGCTCAAGTTCGCGCTCGATCCGAAGAAGTTCGAGGACAACTACTCGAAGCTGACCAAGAAGGGCGACCTCTGGAGCAAGATCGAGGGCGAATCGGGCGAAGTCTACGACTGGCCGAAGTCGACCTACATCGCCGAGCCGCCGTTCTTCGGCAACGACTTCTCGATGGAGCCGGCTGCGTCGATCCCGACGGTCAAGGGCGCGCGTGCGCTCGGCATCTTCGGCGACTCGGTCACGACCGACCACATCAGCCCGGCAGGCTCGATCAAGGAAGATTCGCCGGCCGGCAAGTGGCTGAAGGAAAACGGCGTGCAGAAGGCCGACTTCAACAGCTACGGCTCGCGCCGCGGCAACCACGACGTAATGATGCGCGGCACGTTCGCGAACGTCCGGATCAAGAACCTGATGATCCCGGCGAAGGCCGACGGCACGCGCGTCGAGGGCGGCCTGACGATCCACCAGCCGAGCGGCGAACAGCTGTCGATCTACGACGCAGCGATGAAGTACGTCGACGCCGGCACGCCGACCGTCGTGTTCGCGGGCGAGGAGTACGGCACGGGTTCGTCGCGCGACTGGGCCGCGAAGGGCACGCAGTTGCTCGGCGTGAAGGCCGTGATCGCGCGCAGCTTCGAGCGCATCCACCGCTCGAACCTGGTCGGCATGGGCGTGCTGCCGCTGCAGTTCAAGGGTGCGGACAGCGTCCAGTCGCTCGGCATCACCGGCGAAGAGACGTACGACATCGAAGGCCTCGGCGACGACTTCAAGCCGCAGCAGGACGTCACGCTCGTGATCCATCGCAAGAACGGCGAAACCCAGCGCGTGCCGGTGCTGCTGCGCATCGATACGCCGATCGAAGTCGACTACTACAAGCACGGCGGGATCCTGCCGTTCGTGCTGCGCTCGCTGCTCGCAGCGTAAGCGCGCAGCCGTTGCAGGCGCCGCAGCCGCCTCGCGGGCGATTGCGGCCGATTTGGATGCCCGACCTCGTGTCGGGCTTTTTTTCGCCCGTGCTTTACGTGGCTGTACGCGGCTTTACGCGCCCTTAAGTGCCTTAAGCCGCCTTGTCTGCGCGCGCCTTCGCGCCCGAGCGTCGCGCGTTCTTCTTCAGGTGCGTACGGTTGTATTCGATCGCCGCGCGCACGAGATTCTTCAACGCCCGCTTGTCGAGCTTGTCGCCTTCGAACAGATCGATCGCGCGTCGCGCATTGCCGTCGAGGCCGTCGTTGAACAGCTTGTCCGGATCGGGGAGCTGCGCGCCGTGCATGAACGTCACTTTCACCTTGCCCTTGTGCGCGTTCGCGACCGCGATCGTCCCGTCGCACGACCAGACGGGGCTGCCCATCCATTTCCATTCCTCGACGATGCCCGCTTGCGCCGCGAGGATCGTCTGGCGCACGTCGGCCAAGGTCTTGCCGCGCCAGTCGGCGATGCCCGCGATCAGCGCATCGATGCGCGCCGACGGTGTGAGCTCCGGTGCACTCATGCGCGGGCCTCCGTGCCTTCGTCGGGACGCGACAGCACCTGTGCGAGCGAGTCGAAGAACCGTACCCAGCCGTACTGCGCGCCGCGGTACGCCTGCTCCTGGTCGGGGCGGAAGCCAACCTGTTCCATGCGCAGGTGCGTGCCGGCCGGCGTCGGCGTGAGCGTCCACGTCACGATGCTGTCGAGCCCGTGCGCCGCCCACGTATAGGACAGCGTGCGATGCGGCTCGATCGTGAGGACCGTGCAGTCGACCGAGCCCCAGTCCGCGCGGAAATGGAAGGCATGGCCCGCGACGGGCGCGAAGTCGCTCTTCATGAGCCACACCTCGATCAGGTGCGGTTGCGTGAGCGCGCGCCAGATTTTCTCCGGCGGATGGGGCAGCTCCCGGTCGACGACGACGGAGCGCGTTTCGGTAGTGGCTTGGTTCATTACTGGTCCATCCTTTTGAGCAGATCTTCGAGGGCATCGAACCGGCTCTGCCAGAAGCCTGCCATCTGGCTCGTCCAGTCGATCAACGGGGCCAGCGCTTTCGGCTGCGCGCTGTAGTGCGTCTGCCGGCCTTCGTGACGGTCGTTCACGAGCCCGGCCTGCTTCAGTACGCCAAGGTGTTTCGACACGGCCGGCTGCGAGACGCCCGCATGGGCCGTCAGCGCGGCAACCGTCAGTTCCCCCTCCGCGCACAGCCGCTCGAAAAGCGCGCGGCGCGTGGGATCGGCAAGCGTTCTGAAAAGCGTGTCCTGAGCAGTTTGCATGTCGTCCTTCGATTCATAACCGATCGGTTATGAATCGAAGGATATCCGCTGATCGGCGTACGTCAAGGCGCAATTTCGCGCACCACGCGGATCGATCTCTGCACGACCGCCACGTGCGCCGCATCGGCTCGCGCCGACGCCCGATTCGAGTCTTTCCTCTAATTCACGATTACGACGTGCGATCCGAAAGCCGCCTGCAAGACTGGCCGATGCGCCGTTCCACAGTTCGGGAAACGTTCGGGGTCGGCCGGCTCCGTTCACATCCCTGCGCGAATCGGTTCCTGACGAGTCGCTTCCAATGACCACATAGTGCGATCCGACGTGCAGCCATTGACACGCAAACGCCATGCATCCGCGCGGCGCGCCCGTCCGCGACCGCGCACATTCCGATGCTGCAACGAGCGACGCGTGCGCGGGAGCGACGCGCGTTGCCACGCCTTCGCACCGCGAACCGGTTCCGCTCACCGGCGCCGCCACTCCCGGCGCGCACGGCGCCGCGCATGCACTCATGCGCCCCCGTTGTCAGAACTGACAGCTATGGAAACTGGCAGCTACCCGAACGGCACCGACGCCCTACGCTCGTCACCGCTCGCGGCCCCACAAGGGCCGGGGGTTCCAGTAACGTCGCCTCTCCTAAAAAAGGACTCCCGATGAAAAGGAACGCCTGGTTTGCCCTTCCCCTTCCGTCGCCCCGCCGCCTTGCGTGCGTGGCACCGCTCGTGTTCGCCGCCGCGGCGGCGCACGCGGCGACGGATTGGGTCGATACCCATACGAAGGCCTTTCTGACCGGCCCGCAGTTGATGGCGCGCAGTGCGGCGCCGTCGCTCGAACTCGCGGCCGGCGAGACGACCGACATCGTCGTCAGCCTGAAGCTGCGCAACGCCGCCCAGCTCAAGCAACTGGCGCGCGACGTGAACCGGCCCGGCAGCGCGCATTACCGCCAGTACCTGACGCACGAGCAGTTCCTCGCGAACTACGCGCCGACCGACGCGCAGGTGAAGTCGGTCGTCGACTATCTGCACAAGAGCGGCTTCGTGAACGTCGAAGTCGCGCCGAACCGGCTGCTGGTTTCCGCGCACGGTACGGCTGGCACGGTGAAGACCGCGTTCAACACGTCGCTCGTGCACTTCCAGTACGCGGGCCGCTCGGGCTTCGCCAACACGTCGACCGCGCAGGTGCCGCGTGCACTCGGCGACGTCGTCGGCTCGGTGCTCGGGCTGCAAAGTGTCGCGCGTGCGCGGCCGATGCTGCGCGTCGGCAACGTGGCGAAGCCGCAGGCGCTCGCGGCCGGCACGGCGACGGGCCACTACCCGAAGGAATTCCCGGGCCTCTACAACGCGACCGGCGTGCCGACCGCGGCCGGCGTGACCGTCGGCATCATCACGATCGGCGGCGTATCGCAGACGCTGCAGGACCTGAAGCAGTTCACGTCGAGCAACGGCTACGGCACGGTCGCGACACAGACCGTCAAGACCAACGGCACGGGCGGCAGCTACACCGACGACCAGGACGGCCAGGGCGAATGGGATCTCGACAGCCAGTCGATCGTCGGCTCGGCCGGCGGCCAGGTCGGCAAGCTGGTGTTCTACATGGCGGACCTCAACGCCGCCGGCAACACGGGCCTCACGCAGGCGTTCAACCGCGCGGTGTCGGACAACACCGCGAAGGTGATCAACGTCTCGCTCGGCTGGTGCGAAACCGATGCGAACGCGGACGGCACGCTCGACGCCGAGGAACAGATCTTCACGACGGCGGCCGCGCAGGGCCAGACGTTCTCGGTATCGTCCGGCGACGAAGGCGTGTACGAGTGCAACAACCGCGGCTACCCGGACGGCGCGAACTACACGGTGTCGTGGCCGGCTTCGTCGCCGCACGTGCTCGCGATCGGCGGCACGACGCTCTACACGACGTCGGCCGGCGCGTTCTCGAAGGAGACGGTGTGGAACGAAGGGCTCGATTCGAACGGCAAGCTGTGGGCGACGGGCGGGGGCGTCAGCACGATCCTGCCGGCGCCGGCGTGGCAGTCGGGCAGCAACCGTCAACTGCCGGACGTGTCGTTCGACGCCGCGCAGAGCACGGGCGCGTACATCTACAACTACGGCCAGTTGCAGCAGATCGGCGGCACGAGCCTCGCCGCGCCGATCTTCACGGGCTTCTGGGCGCGGCTGCTCGCGGCGAACGGCACGGGCCTCGGCTTCCCTGCCGGCAACTTCTACGCGGACATTCCGGCGAACCCGTCGCTCGTGCGCTATGACGTCGTGTCGGGAAACAACGGCTATCAGGGGTACGGCTACAACGCAGGCACCGGCTGGGATCCGACGACCGGCTTCGGCAGCCTGAACATCGCGAACCTCAACCAGCTGATCAAGTCCGGCGGGTTCTGAGCGATGCATGAAGACCGGCGCGCGGCGATGGTTGCCGTGCGCCGGCTTGGATCGTGCCGTGCCCTACTCCGTCGCCGGTTCCTTTACGCGCTCCGACACGACCGGTGCGCCGGCCCGATGCGACGGCGCGAACAGCCGCAGCCCGCTCGCGACGCTCGCCGCGCCCGCAAAGCCCGCCCCGAGCATCAACGCAAGCGTCGGCCCGTGGCGCCCCGCGATCCCGAACGACAGTGCAACCAGCGCCGCGCCCGTCGCCTGCCCGATCAGCCGCGCGGTCGCGATGATCCCGCTCGCGCCGCCGCTGCGCTCGGGCGGCGCGCTCGACATCAGCGCTTTCAGGTTCGGCGACTGGAAGAAGCCGAAGCCCGCGCCGCACAGCATCATCCGCCAGCCGATATCGACGACGCCCGGCGACACCGGCAGCGCGGCGAGCGACACCATGCCCGCACTCAGCAACGCCAGGCCGATCGCACCGAGCAGCCCGGGCGGATAACGATCCGACAGCCGCCCCGCGACCGGTGCGGCAAGCGCGACGATCGCCGACCACGGCGTCATCAGGAACCCCGTTTCGACCGCGTTGCGATGCAGGACGGTTTCGAAATAGAACGGCAGCGACACGAATGCGAGCCCCTGCGCGGCGAACGCGCACACGGCGGTCAGCGCGGACAGCGTGAACACGGGCCGACGGAACAGGTCGACCGGCAGCATCGGCGCCGGATGCCCGGCCTGGCGGCGGATCAGCAGCCAGCCGAACGAGAAGGCTATTGCAGCCGCCGCGAACACGACCGTCAGCGGCCCGCGCTGCGCGAATTCGCCGAGCGCGAAGATCAGCGACGCGAACGTGATCACGTTGAACAGCGCCGCAACCGGATCGAACGCATGCTTGCCGCGCGCCGTCTGCGGCAGCGACGGAATCGCCACGGCGAGCGCGCACACGCCGAGCGGCACGTTCACCGCGAACAGCCATGGCCACGCGGCCACCGACAGGATCAGCGACGCGATCGTCGGCCCCACCGCGAACGACACGCCGACGACGAGCGCGTTGAAACCGACGCCGCGCCCGAGCCGGTGCGCGGGAAACAGGCCGCGGATCAGCGCGACGTTGACGCTCATGATCGCGCTCGCGCCGAAGCCCTGCACGATGCGCGCGGCCGTCAGCGTCGGCAGCGTCGACGCGAGCGAACACCCGAGCGACGCCAGCGTGAACACCGCCAGCCCGGCGACATACACGCGCTTGTGGCCGACGATGTCGCCGAGCGACGCGAACGGCAGCAGCGTCGCGACCATCGCGAGCTGGTAGGCGTTGATGATCCACACGGACGCGGCCGGCGACGCATGCAGGTCGGCCGCGATGGCGGGCAGCGCGGTGTTCGCGATCGCGGTGTCGAGCGTCGCGAGCGCGACGGCCAGCAGCACGGCGGACATCGCGCGCCAGTTGACGGCCGGCTCGTGCGCGCCGGCGGGGGAAGCGAATTCGGACAAGATGGGCTCGGCTGACGAGCGACGCGCAGCGTCGCGGATTGAGCGGCGCGGCACCGCATCCTCCGTGCAACGGCAACGGAGCGCGCGGCGCCGCGAGCCGTATTGTTGCAGAGCCGCATCGAACGTGCAGGCGGCCGCCTCGTCAGTCGGCAAAATGAAAGCTTCGCCACGCCGCGCCGGGTGCGCGGCATCGTCGAAGACGCAACGATCGGCGGCCTTACGGCCCGCCGAACGGGGCGGCCGGCGCCGCTATTTACGACACCGCACGCCGCGCATTGCGGCCGCGCAGCCATTCGAGCGCGAGCAGCAGGCTCGTCGAGAAGACGATCAGGATCGTCGCGAGCGCGGCGATCGTCGGGCTGATGTTCTCGCGAATGCCCGTAAACATCTGGCGCGGCAGCGTCGTCTGGTCCGCGCCCGCGAGGAACAGCGTGACGACCACTTCGTCGAACGACGTCGCGAATGCGAACAGCGCGCCCGACATCACGCCCGGCGCGATCACCGGCAGCGTCACGCGGAAGAACGTCGTGACCGGATTCGCGCCGAGCGACAGGCTCGCGCGCACGAGATTCTGGTTGAAGCCCTGCAGCGTCGCGGCCACCGTCGTCACGACGAACGGCACGCCGAGCGCCGCGTGCGCGGCGATCAGCCCCGTGTACGTATTCGCGAGCCCGAGCGGCGCGAAGAACAGGTACATGCCGACACCGACCACGACGACCGGCACGATCATCGGCGACAGCAGCACGGCCATCAGCAGCCCCTTGCCGCGGAAGTCGGCCTTCGTCAGGCCGATGGCCGCGAGCGTGCCGAGCACGGTCGCGACGACGGTCGCCGACGGCGCGACGATGAAGCTGTTCTTCGCGGCCATCCGCCACTCGTCCGATGCGATCAGGTTCTCGTACCAGCGTGTGGAGAAACCCGGAATCGGATAGACGAGGAACGTGCTCGACGAGAACGACAGCGGCACGATCGCGAGCACCGGCAGGATCAGGTACAGCAGCGTCAGCACGACGAGCACGCGCAACGCGACGTACCACGCGCGCTCGACGAACGACATGTGCGGCGCGAACAGCGGCCTGGCGAGTTTCATGGTGGGCATCCCCTTCCCGTTTCCCTGTGCCCGGCGCTCAGCCGAGGCTCACGTTGGTGCGCGTGAAGCGCCCGTACACCGCGTACAGCACGAGCGTCGCCGCGAGCAGCAGCCCGCCGAGCGCGCACGCCATGCCCCAATTGATCGTCACGTTGGTGAAGTACGCGACGTAGTAGCTGACCATCTGGTCGTTCGGCCCGCCGAGCAGCGCGGGCGTGATGTAGTAGCCGATCGCGAGGATGAAGACGAGCAGCGCGCCCGCGCCGACGCCCGGATAGGTCTGCGGCACGTACACGCGCCAGAACGCGGCAAACGGGTGGCTGCCGAGCGACACGGCCGCGCGCTGGTAGGTCGGCGGAATCGACTTCATCACGCTGTAGAGCGGCAGGATCATGAACGGCAGCAGGATGTGCGTCATCGAGATGTACACGCCGACGCGGTTGAACAGCAGCGTCAGCGGATGCGAGATCAGCCCGCTGCCGAGCAGCGCCTTGTTGACGAGCCCTTCGCTCTGCAGCAGCACGATCCATGCGGCGACGCGCACGAGCACCGAGGTCCAGAACGGAATCAGCACGAGAATCATCGCGAGGTTCGCGCGCCGCTCCGACAGCGTCGAGATCCAGTATGCGAGCGGATAGCCGAGCAGCAGCGCGAACAGCGTGACGGCGATGCCGATCACGAACGTGCGGCCGAAGATCGCGAGGTAGATCGACTGGTCGGGATCGGCCTGCACGATGCGGCCGAAGCCATCCTGCTTGTGATCGAGCGCCGCGAGCAGGTAGAACGGCGACACCTGGCTGCCGTTCTTCGCGATCGCCTGCCAGTACGCAAGCTCGCCCCAGCGCGCATCGAGGTCGATCAGCTTGGCGCGCGTCTGCACAGGCGTCGACGCCGCGTCGCCGTCGCCCTTCAGCGGCATCGCACGCGCCGTCTTCGCGACGAGCGAGCGATAGCCGGGAATCTCGGTGTTCAGCCGCCGTGCGAGCGCGCCCATCGCCTCGCTGTCGGCCACCTTGGTCATGTCGGCCGCGAGCGCGACATACGCGGCGTCCGCCGGCGGCGTCTTGCGGTCCCAGCCCGACAACGCGGCGACCGTGTTCGGCAAGGCGGTCGCGATCTCCGGGTTCTGCACCGCGCGCGTGAGCAGCGTGCCGATCGGCACGACGAAAATCAGCAGCAGGAAAATCGCGAGCGGCGCCACCAGCAGCAGCGCCATCGTGCGCTTGCGGGCCTCGGCGGCCTTCAGCTCGCGCTTGAGCGCGGCGGTCGACGGCGAGGAAGGCGCGATCGTCATCGTATTCAACGGTTCTCTCCGGCCGGGCACGTTCCGGCGGAATGCCGCGCGACGCGATCGACGCGTCGCGCGGCCGGTTGCATCACGACACCCGTGAGGATGCCTGACCGGTTACTTCGTTGCCCACGCGGCGAAGCGCTGTTCGAGCTCGTCGCTGTGGTCGGTCCAGAAGCCGATGTCCTCCAGCACCGCGTTCTTGCCGTTGGCCGGCGAGTTCGGCAGGTTCGCGAGCGTCTTCGCGTCGAGCGACTTGATCGCGGCGATGTTCGCCGGGCCGTACGCGATGTGCTGCGCATACGCCTGCTGCGGCTTCGGCGTCAGCGTGTACGCGATGTACTGCTCGGCGAGCGCCTTGTTCGGCGAGCCCTTCGGAATCGCCCAGTAGTCGAGGTCGTAGATGCTGCCGTTCCACACGACCTTCAGGTTCTTGCCTTCCTTCTGCGCGGCGTCGATGCGGCCGTTGTACGCGGTCGACATCACGACGTCGCCGGCGACGAGGAACTGCGGCGGCTGCGCACCCGCTTCCCACCACTGGATGTACGGCTTCAGCTCGTCGAGCTTCTTGAACGCGCGATCCTGGCCGGCCTTCGTGCCGAGCACCTTGTAGACGTCCTTCGTCGCGACGCCGTCGGCCATCAGCGCGAATTCGAGGTTGTAGCGCGCGCCCTTGCGCATCCCGCGCTTGCCGGGGAATTTCTTCACGTTCCAGAAATCGGCCCAGCCGGTCGGCGCCGACTTCAGCTTGTCCGCGTTGTACGACAGCGCCGTCGACCACACGAAGAAGCCGACGCCGCACACCTGCGGCGATTCCGGGATCAGGTCGGATTTCTTCGCGATCTTCGACCAGTCGAGCTTCTCGTACAGCCCTTCGTCGCAGCCGCGGTTCAGGTCGCCCGATTCGACTTCGACCACGTCCCAGTTGACGTGCTTCGCCTCGACCATCGCCTTCACCTTCGCCTGCTCGCCGTTGTATTCGACGGCCGTGACCTTGTTGCCGGTCGCCTTCTCGAACGGCTGGTTGAATGCGACCTTCTGCGCGTCGCCGTTCGCGCCGCCGAAGTTGACGACCGTGAGCTCGGCAGCCGTGGCCGATGCGCCGAACGCGGCCAGTGCCAGCGCGAGCGCCGTGCGGCGCGCGGTGAAGCTTGCTCGTTTCATGATGGTTCCTCTCCTCTCGTGGTGGAAGTGGGCTTTGTTGTTGACGACGTGCTGCGGAAAACTAGGTAAACCGTGCTCACGCGAATACGCGCAAATGTTCGGGCGAGAACGCAAGCGAGACGGGCGCGCCGGGCGAAAACGCGTCGAGCGCGCCGGTGCCGAGCGGCACCTTCACGAAACATTCGTCCTGGCCGGGCAGCGCGCAGCGCATGCGCACGTGATCGCCGAAATAGATGAGGCTGCGCGCCTCGCCGCTCACGCAATTGGCGGTGCCGTTCGCACCATTCGCGCCGTGCGCCGCGAGGCTCATGCGCTCGGGGCGGATGCACGCGACGGCCGCTGCGCCCTCGGCGGCTCCGCCGATATGGCGGCCGACGAGCTTCGTGCCGTCGTCGAGCCGGAATTCGCAGAATTCGCCGTCGACGCGCGCGATGGTGCCGCGCAGCCGGTTGCTGTCGCCGATGAAGTTCGCGACGAATTCGTTGCACGGCGATTCGTACAGGCGGTCGACGGTGTCGAGCTGCTGCACGATGCCCTTGTCGAACACGGCAACGCGGTCGGACATCGTCAACGCCTCGCCCTGGTCGTGCGTCACGTACACGAAGGTCACGCCGAGCTTTTCGTGCAGCGCCTTCAGTTCGTACTGCATGTGTTCGCGCAACTGCTTGTCGAGCGCGCCGAGCGGCTCGTCCATCAGCACCAGCTTCGGCTCGAACACGAGCGCGCGCGCCAGCGCGATGCGCTGCTGCTGGCCGCCCGACAGTTGCGCCGGATAGCGTTTCGCGAAGCGCTCCATCTGCACCATCCTCAGCGCATGCGCGACGCGCTCCGCGCGCTCGGCGGCAGGCAGCTTGCGTACCGTCAACGGATACGCGACGTTCTGCTCGACCGTCAGGTGCGGAAACAGCGCGTAGTTCTGGAACACCATGCCGATGTTGCGCTTGTGCGGCGGCACGTTGTTCAGCAGCTCGCCGTCGAGGCGGATCTCGCCGCCCGTCGGGAATTCGAAGCCGGCGAGCATCATCAGGCAGGTCGTCTTGCCCGAGCCGGAGGGCCCGAGCAGCGTCAGGAATTCCCCGCGGCGGATGTCGAGGTCGAGCGATTTGACGACGAGCGTCTCGCCGTCGTAGGTCTTCCGCACGCCGCGAAAGCTGACGATCACATCATCGGACTTCATCGTGCTGTCCCCCTGGCTCCGCGCAATTGATTTTGAGATGCGAGTCACTATACGGCGCGCACGGTTCTACAATAGGGAACCATTTCAATATTCCAAGTAGGACCACTTTGGATACCGTGATCGTCGCCGACTGGCTCTCCGCCCGCATCGACCGCAGCTCGCCCGAACCGATGTACCGGCAACTGCTGCAACTGATGCAGCAGGCCATCCTGACCGGAGAATTGGGGCCGGGAACAAAGCTGCCGAGTTCTCGCACGCTCGCGGGCGACCTGTCGATCGCGCGCAATACGGTCCTGCACGTGTACGACCAGTTGACGGCCGAAGGCTATGTGCTGACGACGACCGGCAGCGGCACCTACGTGGCCGACACGCGGCCGGACGCCGCCGCGATCCGCGTGCCGGGCGCCGCGCCGTCGTCGGTCGCGGACGAACCGCCGCCGCCCGATGCGCAGGGCAGCCTGTCGATGCGCGGGCGGCAACTGATCGAGCATGCAGGCGTCTCGCGGCGCCAGTGGGGCGCGTTCATGCCAGGGGTGCCGGACGTGTCGGAATTCCCGAGCCGCACGTGGAGCCGCCTGCAGGCGCGGCTGTGGAAGGAGGCCAATCCGGAGCTGCTGACCTATGCGCCGGGCGGCGGCTACCGGCCGCTGCGACGCGCGCTCGCCGATTACCTGCGCGTCGCGCGCTCGGTCAAATGCTCGCCGGACCAGGTGATCATCACGACGGGCATCCATCAATCGATCGATCTCGCGGTGCGGCTGCTGTCCGACATCGGCGATCGCGCGTGGGTCGAGGAACCCTGCTACTGGGGCGTGCGCAGCGTCCTGCAGGCGGCCGGCCTCACGCTCGCGCCGGTGCCGGTCGACCAGGAAGGGCTCGACCCGCGCGCGAGCGACATGCAGCGTCCGCCGCGGCTCGTGCTCGTCACGCCGTCGCATCAGTACCCGCTCGGGATGGTGATGAGTCTCGCGCGGCGCCGCATGCTGCTCGAATATGCGCGCCAGCACCGCTGCTGGATCATCGAGGACGACTACGACAGCGAATTCCGCTACGGCAGCCGCCCGCTCGCGTCGCTGCAGGGGCTCGACGATGGCGGCCGCGTGATCTACGTCGGCAGTCTCGGCAAGATGCTGTTCCCGGGGCTGCGGATGGGCTACATGGTCGTGCCCGAGTATCTGGTCGACACCTTCCGCACCGGGCTGTCGGAGCTGTATCGCGAAGGCCAGTTGATGCAGCAGGCCGTGCTCGCCGAATTCATCATGGACGGCCATCTCACTTCGCACGTCAGACGAATGCGCGCGCTGTACGGCGAGCGCCGGCAACTGATGATCGACGCGATCCGCGCGCGCTTCGGCGACGCGCTGCCGGTGATGGGCGACGAAGCCGGCCTGCATCTGGTGCTCGGCCTGCCCGACGCGTGCGACGATCGCGCCGTCACGCAGAGCGCATTCGACGCGGGCGTGATCGTGCGCCCGCTCACCAGCTACTACAGCAACCTCGACACCGCGCGACAGGGCCTGCTGCTCGGCTATGCATGCGTCGCGCACGAAGGCATCCGCCCCGCGTTCGACACGCTCGCCGATACCATCGAGCACCATCTGCCGCGGGACATCACGCGCGCGGCATGAAGCCCGCCGCATACGGCGACACCCGATTCGTCAATGCGCGCTGCCCGCTCCACGATCGAGCGATGCCGCGCGCACGGCTTCGCCGGGCTTCGTGAACACGCGCTGCCGCAGCGCGGCAATCTGCGCGTCGCGATCCTGCGGCGACAGACCGGCCGATTCGATCTGCGCACGCTGCGCCGCATAATCCGCGTAACGGCTCTGCCACGACGCATCGTCCTGCTGCATCTGCGCGACGCGTGCCGCCGCCTCGGGGCCGAGCGTCTGCGTCAGTTGCGCGCGCATCGCATCGGGCGTCGCGCCGCTCTTCTGCAATTGCGCGATCTGGTCGATCGCGGCGCGCTGCCGGTCCACCCGCTGCTGCGCCGCGCGTTCGTCGGCCGGCATCTGCTGTTCGAGCGCCGCGAGCCGCTCGGCCTTCTGCGCATCCGTCAGTGAGCGGTCCTGAACGATCTTCAACCGTGCCAGGTCGTAGCGCTGCCGCCACTGCTCCGCACCGAAGAACGGCTGGCTCCAGTCGCCGAGCGTGCGGTACGCGATCGACGCGCGCTGATCCAGCGCAAGCTGCAACGCGCCCAGGTCCGACTTGTCGGCCGCTCCGGCATCGCGCAACGTCGCGAGTGCATCGAGATACGCGCGATACCGGTGCCATACGTCGAGCGCCTCGGCCTGCGCGACCGTGCCGTCGAGCTGCGCGGCGATCTCGCGTACGACGAACGCATCGAGCGCGGACGTGCTCAGGTCGCTCTGCGCGCTCAGGCAATAGTCGAAGAAATCGCGCACCGCGCGCGACTTCGCGAGATGCCCGCCCGCATCGAGCGGCAACCGTGGTGCGCTGGAACCGGCGAGCGACGGCGGCAGGCCCGCATTCGACTGCACGGCGGGCGGCGGTGCGGCAGCCGCCCCGCCGCCCACCGCTGCCGCCTCCGGCGCATCGCCCGCGGCGCCCGTGCCGCGATGCGATCCCGCACCGCTCCACATCGCGACGCCGGCAACCGCCGCCAGCCCCGCGACACCATAGATCGCCACGCGCCGCGCCAGCGGCGCGCGCCCTTCACGTGCCGCCATCGATCACACGCCCGCGAGCTTCAACCGGTTCGCATGCGTGCGGATCACCGCGACCGGATCTTCCGCATACGCGCCGCGCACGCCGAGCAACTGGTTGATCTCGTCGAGATGGTTCCACTTGTAGCTCGTGCTCAGCACCTTGCCGTACAGCGCGCTGCACTTCGACACGAGCCCGTCGTTCTGGCCCGAGCCGCGATTGATCATCACCGCGCCCGTGCCATACAGCGCGAGCGTCGACAGGTCGAGCGCGTTCGCCGGATCGACGACCGGAAGGGTGCTCGTGTCCGTCGCCCCCGTCACGCCGAGCACGGAAAGCGTCGGCTGGATCGCCGTGCCGGCCCACGAATACAGCAGATGCGTGTTGCCGCCGACGGTTTCCGTCGACGCACCGGTCTGGCAGCTTCCGGGCGCGCCGAGGCCCGCGCTCGGATAGTTCTGGTTGTAGGTGGCGGCTTGCGCGGTGGTCAGCGTCTTCAACGACGCGAGCGCGTCCTGGTTCGTGTTGTGATTGCTGCTCGTCAGAATGCCGAACACATTGACGAATGCAGCGATCACCGTGGACGACAACCCGGTCGGATCGTACGCGAGCACGCCCTGCACGAAATCGGCAAACTCGGAGCCGCGATGCGGCGTGCCGATCGTCGTCACCGACGCGACGAGATCGGGCGCGACGGCCGCGACATAGCGCGACGTCAACCCGCCCTGGCTGTGACCGACGAGATTGACCTTGGTCGCGCCGGTCGCGGCGAGCACCGTCTTCACGTACGCCAGCAACTGTTCGCCGCGCCCGTTCGGGCCGTCGTCGCTCTGGAAGCCCGACAGGTTCGCGACGTAGACGGTCGCGCCATGCTGCTGCAGGTCTTCCTGGATGCCGTACCAGTACTCGAGTACGCCCGCATACTTGTCGGTGCCGGTCAGCCCGTGCACGAGAATGATCGGATAGCGCGTCGTCGCATAGTCGTCGACGGGCGCGGTTGCCGCCATCGCCGTGCGCGTCGTCGCGAGCGTCATCAGCGCGGCCGTCCCCGCGAACGGCGCGACGCTCATCGCGCATGCCACTGCCCCTGCCATTACCCTGGAACGCATCGATCTGGCCATGCATGTTCTCCTGATTATTGTGCTGCCGGTGCGAATGACACCGGATCGACACGCATGCCGCATCGCGCGCACCGTGTGTGTCGACTGCGGGAGTGAAGCACGACTCGCGAACGTTTGCGCCCCGACTAGATACGGTTCTCTAATCGGTTGACGCGCACCGCCCGTTCGGGCGGTGCGGCGTTCCGGCAGACGCATGCTGCGATGCACATGCGCGATGCGCGCTAGAGCTTCGCGCTCACGCGCACCCACGCGGTACGCCCCGGCTCCATCACCGGCGCGTTCGCCGGGTAGCCGAAGCCCGCGTTGCCGGCGAGGTTCAGATGCTCGGTGTAGGCCTTGTCGAGCACGTTGTCGACGCCCACCGAGATCTGCACGGTCTTGCTCACGTTGTACTGCGTATGCAGCGACAGCACGCCGAATCCGGCGCTCGGGCCGAAGTCCTTGCCGACCACGTTGCCCTCGTTCGGCGCGTAGCGATGCTGCGGCGCAACGATGCGCCACAGGCCGCCCGCCGACCATGCGCCGCGCGTGTATTCGACCCCGATGCGCGCCTCGAGCGGCGGCATCTGCGGCAGCGGATCGCCGCTCGCCACGTTGCGCCCCCATGCATACGCAAGCGACGTCTCGACGCGCAGCGGCGCGACGGGTCGCCACGACACGCCGGCTTCGCCGCCCATGATCTGCGCGTTGACGTTGGTTGCCTGCGTGGTCGGCCCCATCATGCCGGCCGCATAGTTGAACAGGATGAAGTCCTGTACGTAGCCCGCGTACGCCGACACCCATGCATCGAACCGGTCGCTCCTGTATTGCGCGCCGATATCGAGCTGGGTGGTCTTCTCCGGCTGCACCGCCGAGAACGCGTTGACCGAGCCGGCCGGCCCGCGCGTCGCGGAGAACAGTTCCCAGTAGTCCGGATAACGCTCCGCGTGGCCGATCCCCGCGTACCACGTGACGGGCAGCGACGCGAGATCGCGCTCGTAACGCACGAAGCCGCTCGGCAGCACCTTCGTCCGATCGTCGTCGAAGGTCGGGTTCGGCTTGCTCGTCATCATGCCGCGCTGCATCGCACGCTTGTCGCGTGCGCTCGCATAGTCGACGCGCGCGCCGCCGATCACGCGCGATACGTCGCTCGCATACCACGTCAACTCGCCGAACACGCCCGCGTTCCACATCGTCGCCTGCGCACCCCACGGCTGGTCGCGGTAGTTCTGCTGCCCCATCGACGCGCGAGAATCGAGCCGGTTCGATTGCGCATCGGCGCCCGTTTCGAGCTTGAAGTCGTCGCCGAAGCGAAACGTCGCGGCCGCACGCGCGCCGACCGTGCGGCGTCGCACTTCCGAGGCCATTCGCATCGGCATGCTGCTCGTCGGGTCGGGTTGCCGCAACGTATAGTTGTCCATCACGTGATCGGCTTCGTTGTAATACACGCGCGCCTCGATCCGGTCGAGCACGTCGCCGAGATGCCGCTTGTCGAACGACAGGCCGAACGTCTCGCGGCGGAAATGCGCGCCGTCCATCCCGCGGCCTGCATAGCGCGCATAGCCGTCGCCGGTGCCGGCGGTCAGCTCGACGCGCGTATGGTCGTCGGGGGTCCAGCCGAGCGCCGCATCGGCGTTCCACTTGTCCCACTGCGACGGCACGGTATTGCCGTTGCCGTCCTCGTAGTCCTGCGAATGGGCGTGGTTCGCGGTCACGCGGCCATAGACGTCCGGCGTGCCGGCGCTCAGGTCGAGATTCTGGTCGTTGCGGCCGAACGACCCGCCGACGAGACTGCCGTCGAAGCGCATGCCGGGGCGCTCGAAACGCGGCGTCACGCGCTCGAACAGCACGGTGCCGGCCGACGCGCCCGGACCGTACAACACGGTCTGCGGCCCCTTCACGACGGTGACCTTGTCGTAGCTTTCCGGCGCGATATACGACGTCGGCGCGTCCATCCGGTTCGGGCACGCGCCGAGCGTCGGCATCCCGTTCGCCAGGATGTTCAGCCGCGACCCGAACATCCCGCGCAGCACGGGGTCGCCGTTCGTGCCGCCGCTGCGGATCGACGTGAAGCCGGGAATCGTCTTCAGGTAATCGGCGCCGTCGCTCGCGGGCAGCGGCTGGCGCGGCGCCTTCGGATCCGTGACGACGACGAGCGGCGTCGACAGCGGCGACGCGACGACTTCGACGGGCGGCAACAGCACGGCGGCGGCGTCCGCCGTCGCGCCGGCCGCATGCGGGGTGTCGGCCGCGGCGGCGCTCGCGGCCAGCGCACTGGCGGCCAGCGCGGGAACGGTAAGTTTCAGCATGCGCGGCAGCGGTCGCACACCGGCATTGCGTGACGCACACGGCGCACGCAACTGGAAATTGGTCATGATCGAAAGCCCGAGTGACGCCCTCCACGCGGCCTCGACGGGCCGCACGGATATCGGCGGAAGTAGGAACGGCGGGAAACGCGTCAGGCGCGCTCGGGCGGTGCGCGTGGATAGGCGCGCGGATAGCGGTCGCTGCGCGCCGCGACGGCAGGCGACGCGACGGCGGAAGCGGAAACGACGGGAATGGAGTCGACCGATGCGGCGGCAGGCGCGCCGATGGCCGGGCTATGCGCGAAGAAGCCGCAGTAGCCGCACGCGTCGAGATGCAGTGCATGACCGTGCATGCCGCCCGTATCGGACGAACGATGCGCACCATGCTCGGTACTGCAGACGATCGCATCGGGGGTAGCCGCCTGCGCGATACGCCACTGCGACACCAGCGGCGCCGCGATCGCGATCCAGATCGCGAGCAGGCCAAGCCAGGCAGTCAGGTGACGATGTCGGTGCAGCATGCGCGGCGACGAGTAAGCGGAATGTAAAGGCAGCCGAGATGTTACAGAATGTTCAACGCGGTGAACAGTGCTGGCGAAAGTAAACGAACCGGGGGCGCATGGTTGTCAACGCAACCATGCGCCCCCGTGTGCTGCATGCTCCGGAAACGGGACGATCAGGGCGCCATGCGCCGCAGCACGTCGTCGCGCCGGATGAAGTGATGGTAGAGCGCGGCCAGCGCATGCAGGCCGATCACGAAATAGAACGCGTTGCCGATCAGCTCGTGCGCTTCCTTGATCGTCGGCCGCAGCGCCTTGTCGGGGCCGAACAGCGTGAACGACACGCCGAGCCAGTCGAGCGACACCGGCTTGCCGCCCATGTTGACCGTCATGATGCCGAGCAGCGGCTGCGCGATGATGAACACGTAGAGCGCGACATGCGCGAGCTTCGACAGCCAGCGCAGCAGCGCCGCCTGCGGGATCGCTTCCGGCACGCGGCTGACGACTCGCCACAGCACGCGCAGCACCGACAGCACGAGGACCAACGTACCGGCCGTCAGATGCACGTTCATCCAGAACGCACGGCTGTCGCTGCCTTTCGGTCCGCGAATCTCGATGGCCAGGTAGGCCAGCGCGACCAGCACGAAGATGGCCCAGTGGAAGAAGATCGCGGGCGAGCTGTAGCGCGTCTGTTTCGCGAGGATGTTTTTCATGCTTCGTCTCGTGTTGTATTCGGGGAGGGCGCCAGCTGCAACCGGCCGACGCCTGGCAACGCTGTGGCGATTGTAGCCGCATGGGCGTCCGGTTTTGCACGGCGCGATCAAATATCCGACGAATCGTCGACGCGCGCCGCGCAAGGCCGCCCTATGGAAAATCCGCATCGCGCACGCAGGCGGCTGTGGCACGATGAAGCTTTGGTGCGACGGCGCGCGGGCATCATGAGCAAAGCGTTCTTCGTTGCGGCCTACCGGCTGATCGCCGCGTTGCTCGCGGTGTCCACCACGCTGCACAGCGTCGCCGACTACTGGCGCCTGCCGAATTTCCATCTCGGCAACTATCTCAGCTACTTCACGCAATTGAGCAGCCTCTACGCGGCCGCGATGCTGGCCGCGGGGCTGTGGCGCATCGCGCGCCCCGGCTCGGCCCGCTACGAATCGATGCGCGGCGCGGCGGTGCTGTACGTGCTGATCACCGCGATCGTCTACGAGCTCCTGCTCGCACGGCTCGATGCGCTGCGCCACGTCACGCCGGCGTTCAACAACTGGGTACTGCACCGGATCGTGCCGCTCGTGATGCTGTGCGACTGGCTGTATGTCGAACCGCGCTCGCCGATTCCGCGCCGCAGCGCATTCGCATGGCTCGGCTTCCCGGTCGTCTATCTCGGCTATACGCTCGTGCGCGGCGCGGTGGAGAACTGGTATCCCTACCCGTTCGTCGATCCGCGGCCGCACGGCTACCTGCCCGTCGCGATCCAGTGTTCGCTGATCGCGTTCGGCGCGGCGGCGCTCGCATTGGGCATTTGCTGGCTCGGCAATCGTGCGACACAGTCTGCCAGCGCGACGCTCGAGGAAGGATGAAGGGGAACGGGTGAAAGAGGTAGGAACGTGTGCGCCACCCGGCGCACACGTGGCGATGCCGGCGATCAGCCGCCGTTGCGCGGCAGGAAGCTCATCGGATCGACGACCTTGCCGTTCTGACGGACCTCGAACTCGAACGTCGAACGACCGCTCGCGTCGGTGCCCATTTCGGCGACCGGCTGCCCCTGGCGCACCGCGTCGCCTTCGTTGACGAGCAGCTTGCCGTTGTGCCCGTAAGCCGTGATGAGCCCGTTGTCGTGCTTCAGGATCACGAGCGGACCGTACGCCTTGACGCCGGAGCCGGCGTACACCACGCGCCCGTTTGCCGCGGCCCGCACCGAATGGTCGGGCCCGGATGCGGCGATCACGACGCCGCGCGTCTTGCCGGCCGAGAACGGCGTCGCGACGATGCCCGTGGCCGGCCATGCGAGCGAGCCCGGCTGGGCGGCCGCCGCGGGAGGCTGCCCGTACGAGGCCGCGGCCGGCGGCGGCGCGACCCGCAGCACCTGGCCCGGCGACACGGCGTCGGTGGGCGCCATGTGGTTCCAGCTGGCCACGTCCTGCACGCGCTGCCCGTAGGCGTTCGCGATGCCCGCCAGCGTATCGCCCGGGTTCACGCGGTAATAGCCGGCAATCACGCCCGGCGTCGCAGCCGACGTGGGCGCCGGTTGACGCGTGGGTTGCCAACTGTCGGTCCACGGCGTCATCGTGCAGCCCGCAAGCGCGATGGCCGCGGCAACGAGCGCCGCCTGCGGCAGCCAGCGCGTGAGCGCGTCGTGGATGGGAATAGTTTCTCTCAAGGGTCCTCCCGGATTTGCCGTCGTTGCGCCGCCCACCGCCCCCCGGCACGCGACGCACGATGTCCGGCCGAACGGCCGGATCAACCAGTATCCGACCGCTGTCGCGGCCGTCAGTTTCCACAGCGGGACGTCGGCGCGAATGAGCTCACCGGCCCCTTTTTCGCGCGTCCCGATCGGCAAAGATACCATTTGTCGCGGTCGAGGCCCCGACAGTTGGCGGATCCGGAAACAATCTTGCGGCGTCGCGCGGGCGCGCCGGCGGGCCGCGAGCCGTGCCAGGCGGGCCGCTCGGCCGGGGCTTCGAAGGTTTCCCTGCGGGGTGCCGTCATCCTCGCCGACCGTATCGGCCCCGTCATATTCTCCGCTTCGATCGCCGCCTATACTCGACGATGCGCAGCGCGATCCAACGACAACGAGGAGCATGACAATGAATAACGCGACGTTTCTCTCCGTGCAGCTCGACGCCGACGATTTCGCCGGTTCCAGCGGTCTGGTCGAATTGCTCAATCGGCACCTGCTGTTCGCGACCGACGTCGCCGAAGCGGCCGACGCGCTCGTCCAGCTGGCGAGCGTCACGCACCTGACGGGCGCCACGCGCCACAGCGTCGAGTTGCCGGTCCTCGCGATCGAACGGCTGCGCGACGCACTCGATACGCTGAGCGGTTACGACGAAACGTGGCTGCAGGTACTGGAACCCGCCGAAGCGCTGTTTCGCGATATCGGGCGCGGCAGACGCCGGCTGCACTGAACGGCGGCGCATCGCGCGCCGCCAATGAAAACGGCCCGTCGTACCGCTATGCGGTACGTCGGGCCGTTGTACTACAGGGGGTCGGATGCGGTCGCCAGCGCGGCCGTACCATTAACGACCCTTGTAGACCGGTGCGCCGTCCGAGATGCGCTTGACTTGCCAGCCGGTCTTGGCCGCAGCCGGTGCGCCCGACTCCTGGCCGGCGGCCGGTTGTGCACCGTAGCCGGTCGTGTCGGCCGCAGCGACGTTCTGTTGCGGGTTCACACGGGCTTCGGCAGCCTGGATGCCTTCCGGATAGTTGGTCCGGTCGCTGCCCAGCTTGTAGCCGGCCTGTTGCAGCTGGACCAGCTCGGCCTTCACCTGTGCACGGGTGACGGGCGCGTTCTGTTGGGCGAACGAGACGGCGGGGACGGCGAGGACAGCAGCAGCAGCGAACGTTGCGATCAGCGATTTCATGATTACCTCCGGGATTTTTTTGCTCCGCCGCACACACCATGTCTGCAGCGATGGAACAGAGTTTAGTCCCGTCAGCACCTAGGGAAAACCATGAAAGAGCGAAAACACTGTTTCCCCGGAGCCAACAATGTCGGCATCCGGGATAGAAAAACCCTATTCAAAGAATAGATTTTCGCAACAATGCCGCCGCCGCACGCCGGTTACGACCAGTTCGCGTGGAAGCTGCCCGGCTTGTCGGTGCGCTCGAACGTATGCGCGCCGAAGAAGTCTCGCTGCGCCTGCACAAGGTTCGCCGGCAGCCGCTCGGAACGGTAGCTGTCGAAGTACGCGACCGCCGACGCGAACGCCGGGACCGGCACGCCGGCCTTCACCGCGGCCACCACGACGTCGCGCAGCGACGCCTGGTAGTTCGCGGCGATGTCCTTGAAGTACGGGTCGAGCAGCAGGTTCGCGAGCGCCGGATCCTTCGCGTACGCGTCGGTGATCTTCTGCAGGAAGCGCGCGCGGATGATGCAGCCCGCGCGGAAGATCTTCGCGATCGTCCCGAGATCGAGGTTCCAGCCGTACTCTTCCGACGCCGTGCGCAGTTGCGCGAAGCCCTGCGCGTACGAGATCACCTTGCTCAGGTACAGCGCGCGGCGCACCGCTTCGACGAACGCGGCACGATCGCCGTCGAACGGCGCGGCAGCCGGGCCCGACAGGATCTTGCTGGCCGCGACGCGCTCGGTCTTCAGCGACGACAGCACGCGCGCGAACACCGACTCCGTGATGAGCGGCAGCGGCACGCCGAGATCCAGCGCATTCTGGCTCGTCCACTTGCCGGTGCCCTTCTGCGCGGCGCGATCGAGGATCACGTCGACGAGATGCTTGCCGGTCTCCTCGTCCTTCTTGCCGAAGATCTTCGACGTGATCTCGATCAGGTAGCTGTCGAGCTCGCCCTGGTTCCATTCGGTGTACACCGCGCCGAGTTCGTCGTTGGTCAGGCCCGCGACGTCCTTCAGCACCGAGTAGCTTTCGGCGATCAGCTGCATGTCGCCGTATTCGATGCCGTTGTGAACCATCTTCACGTAGTGGCCCGCGCCGTCCGGGCCCATGTACGCGACGCACGGCTCGCCGTCCGACGGCGCCTTCGCGGCGATCTGCTTGAGGATCGGCTCGACGAGGTCGTACGCGTCGCGCTGGCCGCCGGGCATGATCGACGGGCCGCGCAGCGCGCCCTCTTCGCCGCCCGACACGCCGGTGCCGATGAAATGCAGGCCCGACTGCGCGAGTTCCTGGTTGCGGCGGATCGTGTCGGTGAAGTGCGTGTTGCCGCCGTCGATCAGCACATCGCCCTTCTCGAGCAGCGGCTTGAGCGATGCGATCGTCGCATCGGTCGCTTCCCCGGCCTTCACCATCATCAGGATCCGGCGCGGCGTTTCGAGCGACGCGACGAACTCCTCGAGCGTATAGGTCGGCACCAGATTGCGGCCGGGGAATTCGGCGATCAGTTCGTCGGTTTTCTCGCGGCTGCGGTTGTACACCGACACCGCGTAACCGCGGCTCTCGATATTGAGTGCGAGATTGCGGCCCATCACCGCGAGCCCGATCACACCGATTGCTTGTTTGCCCATTAGTCAATTCTCCGGAAAAAACGGGGCGCGACCCGAGCCGGGCCGCGCGCACAGGCGAAAGGATAGTGGAAACCCGGCGGCGCTGCCCGCTTGCGTGTCATTGCTCCGCGTGCGGCAGGCGCCGGAACACGACGCTCAGGTTGTTCGCCGGCATCTCGACGACCTCGATGCAGTCGAGCCCGCGATCGAGGCCGAGCGCGACCACGGTCTCGAGATCGCGCACGCCCCACGACGGGTCGCGGCTGCGCAACTGCCGGTCGAAGGCTTCGTTCGACGGCGCCGTATGCCGGCCTTCGCGACGGTACGGACCGTACAGGAACAGCACGCCGCCCGGCCGCAGCACGCGCGACGCACCCGCGAACAGCGCGTCGGTGCAGGCCCACGGCGAGATATGGACCATGTTGATGCAGACGATCGCGTCGAGCGCCGCGACCGGCCACGGCGTGTCGCGTACGTCGAACGCCAGCGGCCCGGCGACGTTCTCGAGGGCCGCATGCGCGACCCACGCGGCGATCGAACGCCGCGCGTGCGCATCGGGATCGCTCGGCTGCCAGTGCAGGCCCGGCAACGCCTGCGCGAAGTGCACGACGTGCTGCCCCGTGCCGCTCGCGATTTCGAGCACGCTGCCGCTCGCGGGCAGCACACGGCGCAGCACGTCGAGGATCGGGCCGCGATTGCGTTCGGCCGCCGGCGCCGACAGCCGTGCGGACGGATCGGGCGAAGTAGCGGCGCCGGTCACGATGCATGCTCCTTCGTGTCGCTGTTGCGCCCGAGCCCCAGCCGCGCCACGAGTGCGTCGAGCGCGGGGGCGCAGCGCGCCTCGACCTTCAGCGTCAGCATCGGGTCGGCGCGCGTACGGCCGAGATTGAGTGCGGCGACCGGCTTGTGCTGCGCCTGCGCCCACACGCAGAAGCGGTAGCCGGAATACACCATCAGCGACGAGCCGACGACGAGCAACGCGTCGGCGGCCTCGAGCGCCTGCGACGCCAGCGCCACGCGCTCGCGCGGCACGTTCTCGCCGAAGAACACGACCGCCGGCTTCAGCAGGCCGCCGCACGCGGGGCACGCCGGGATGCGGAACGTATCGAGCGCGGCCCATTCGAGATGCGCGTCGCCGTCCGCGGCCGGCTCGGCCTGCGCGCCCAGCAGCTCGGGATTGTCGGCTTCGAGCACGGTCTGAATCGCGGCCCGCGCATGATGTGCGCCGCATTCGAGGCAGGTGACGCCGTCGATGCCGCCGTGCAGCTCGATCACGTCGCCGCTGCCCGCGCGCTGATGCAGGCCGTCGACGTTCTGCGTGACGAGGCGCTCGATCCGGCCCGCGCCGCCGAGCCGCGCCAGCGCGACATGCGACCCGTTCGGCCGCGCGCGGCCGACGACCGGCCAGCCGATCATGCTGCGCGCCCAGTAGCGGCGCCGCGCGGCGTCGGAGCCGAGGAATTCGTGAAGCTGAATCGGCGGCGAGCGCATCCATTGGCCATTGCGGTCGCGGTAACCGGGAATGCCGGAATCGGTGCTGATGCCCGCGCCGGTCAGCACGAGCAGGCGAGGATGACGCTCGACGAACGTCTGCAGCGCATCGAGCGCGGCCGGATCGGCGTCGACGATGGAAGAATCGGGCAAGGCGTTATCGTTCATGTTGGCAACGTGATCGGTCGCGCCGGCAGGCCGTGCGCCCGCACGGGCCGCCACGCACGCCAGCACATGATACAGAACGCCGTGCGATCGGGCTGGCCGCCGCCATGGCACGCGGGCACGCAAAAAGACGCCCGCCGCCGCTCGGCGACGGGCGCTTCAACAATTGATCCATCGGGGTAGTGGATCAACTGACAGCACAATGTTGCGACGTCCGTCATGCCGCATTCGACGGACGTTCCCCCTGACTCCGCGTGTTCCGCCCGGCCGCGCACGTCGGCGCGTCGCCGGCTTTCCCGACCCGATCCCGTTCCGTGCGCTCGTCGTGCCCGCGCAATGCGCGACGTGCAAACGCATGCGCCGCGCGACGACGTCGTTGCGCCAAGGTATGACGATTCCGGGATCCGGCCGGGACCATCCGCCTGCACGCGGTTCGCCGCCGACGGCCGACCGGCAACGGTCGGACTCGTGCGTCACGCCTGCACGCCATCGTTCGGAACGAAACCGATTACCCGGATGGAACGGAAAGCCGCTCGCTCACGTCGCCGCAATCAACGGCGAAGCGAATACCCTGGCAGGTCGGCGATTCATGTTTGCAACACGATGCGTTGCGTTTCGGTCTTTTTTCATTCTCTTGTCCCCGTGTTCGATATGTCCGACCCACTGAAGCGATTGCCGAGCCGACTGCACCCGCGATCGCACTCACGGCCCATACAACCATGCAAGGAGCGCACCATGCTTCATGCGGCAAGGCCTCGCGGGCCGCGGGCAGGCATCGCGCGCCGTCGGAAAGCGCGAACGTTTCGAAACTGAAACGCACCGCCGGCATCGTCGCGTCGTCGCCGTGCGGCGTGGCCGATCACCTTATGCCCCACATCCGACGTCGCGCCGCGATCGGACGCGACCGGCCGGCCTCACCCGTTCCCGCGATTCGCCACCGCCCGGCCGGAACCCGCACGCGCCGCATGTCCGACACGAAGCACCGGCTGGATATCGGCTCCCGCACGCCGGTCTATCGCACCGGTCGCGACCGCGCATCGCAGTGCATGGCGTCACGACCGGACTCGCGCCGCACGGCGCGACGCTGCGGGTCAGGCAGCGCGAGGCTTGGCCGTCCCGCTCGTGCATCGCGCAAACACGCTAGCATTCGGACACTGAACGCCGCGCGTTCCCGCTGCCTCGCCGCCAAGGAT
This sequence comes from Burkholderia sp. MSMB1072, assembly GCF_001524725.1. NCBI lineage: Bacteria > Pseudomonadati > Pseudomonadota > Betaproteobacteria > Burkholderiales > Burkholderiaceae > Burkholderia > Burkholderia sp. MSMB1072. The sequence goes on along the minus strand of NZ_LOYC01000047.1, from coordinate 182,344 downwards.
TCGCCATGACCATCCCCACTCCCACCCGCCCCGACGTCGCGCATCGTGTCTTCTCGGCGGGACGGCTGTCGATCGGCCTCACGCTTCCGCTGCTTCGCAGCGGCCGCATCGTCGCGGACTTCAACGAACAGCTCGAACTCGCGGCGCTGGCCGATTCGCTCGGCTTTCGCGCGCTGTGGATTCGCGACGTGCCGCTGAACAGCGCCGACTATCCCGACCCGGTCGGCCACCTCGACCCGTGGGTACTGCTCGGCGCGCTGGCGTCGCGCACCCGCGGGATCGCGCTCGCCAGCGGCGCGATCGTGCTGCCGCTGCGTCATCCGCTGCATATCGCGAAAGGCGCGCTGTCGGTCGCGACGCTGTCGGGTGGGCGCTTCATCCTCGGGCTCGGCTCGGGCGACCGGCCGTCCGAATATGCGGCGTTCGGCGTCGACGCGGAAACCCGGCGCGACCGCTATCGCGCGCACTGGGACGTCGTCGCGGCCGCGCTCGGCGTGCCGTCGCGCGTGCTGCCCGACCACGCGCCGCCCGATGCGCCCGAATTCACGCTGCTGCCGCGCGGCGGCGATGCGGTGCCGATGCTCGCGGTCGGCTCGGGCGGACAGAGCGTCGACTGGATCGCCCGGCATTCGATCGGCTGGATGACGTATCACCGCGATCCGGATACGCAGCGTGCCCGCTATTCGATGTGGCGCGCGGCGGTCGACCGGCTCGCGTCGCCGGAATTTCGTGCATTCGGCGTATCGATGCGGCTCGATCTCGCCACGCATCCCGATACGCCGGCCACCGCGCTGCCGCTCGGTTATGCAACCGGGCGGCGCGCGTTGGTCGACATCCTGCACGAGATGCGCGCGGCGGGCACGCACCACGTCACGCTGAACCCTGGATCGGACCGGCCCGTGCGCGACGTCATCGAAGAAATCGCCGAGCATGTCTTGCCGGTATTTCATGACGAGCGAGCGTGATTCGTCAGGAATCCCGATCCATACGATGCGGTGCAAGCGTCGGTCGTGGCCGGACGAACGCTCGCGCCGCGGCGCCTCGCCAATCGGCACCGGCGTACACGCGTTACAGACGCCTTACGACCAGGCAAGCAGGACGTTCCCGCCGATATCGGACGATCGGCAGCCTGCATCCGGCACACGGCTTGCGCGCATACCTCGCCAACGCCCGCGCCGCCTCGCTTACGCCCGATCGAACAGCCGGCGACGGAACTATTCGGTTCCGATCGCGATCATGTTAACTTCCGTCCATCATTCAGCCTCGCGGGCCGCGTGACGAGACGCACCCGCATGCCCACGCCATGCGACATATCCTCCTCGGCTGGCTGCTCGCCGCCGTCGTCTCGGCCGCCCACGCGGCCACGCCTGTGCCGGCCGCCGCGTCGGCCGCCTCCGACGCCGCGCCCGCGCTGACGCCGCAAGAGGCGCGACAGGCACTGAATGTGCTGGAAAACCCGCGCGAGCGCGCGCAGGTCGAAACGACGCTGCGCGCCATCGCGGCCGTCGGCGCGCTGAGCGCGCCCGCCGTGCCGGCAAGCGCGGCGTCTGCGGCCAGCGGCGCATCGGCTGCGGCGGCGCCGGCCGCGCTCACGTCGAACGGGCTCGCATCGATGCTCGTCCGCCAGGGATCGCGCTGGGCCGCCCAGATCGGCAACGCGCTGCAGGAATCGCTGCGCTCGCTGCTCGACATCGGTTCGGTGGGAAGCTGGTGGCACGACAAGCTCGCGCGCGCCGACCAGCGTGCGGATCTGACTCGCACGCTCGGGATCCTCCTCGCGGTGCTGCTGCCTGCGCTCATCGTCGAATGGCTCGCGAAGCGGCTGCTGCGACGCGCGCTGGCGACGGTGGCCGCGCGCCGCGCCGATGCATCGCGCAGCCCCGCGCCCGATTCCGACGCATCGGACGAGGATCACGCGCCGCCGCCCGACACGTCCACCCCGCCCGACACCGCAGCCGCCAATGCTGCGGACACCGCGCCCTCCCCAAGCCGAGGCCACGCGCGCCGGCACACCACGCTGCTGCACCGGATGCCGCGCGCGCTCGTCAGTCTCGCGCTGCGCGTGGTGCCGCTGCTCGTGTTCGTCGGTGTCGCGAGCCTGACGATGTCGTTGCTCGTCGAAGCAGGCACGCCGATCGAATCCGCGCTCGAAGCATTGATCGACACCTACGTGATTTGCCGGCTCGTCACGATCGTCAGCCGGCTGTTCTTCCAGCCCGACGCACGGCAATTGCGGCTGCTGCATATCAGCGATGCATGGGCCGAGTTCGCGCAACGCTCGATCGCGCGGATCGCGATCGTGGTCGGCGCGTGCACGGCGGCCGTCGAGATCGCCGCGAACTTCGGCCTGACCGAAGCAGGCCATGTCGCGCTGCTGAAGGCCGTCGCGCTCGTCGGGCACGTGATGATCTCGGTGCTGATCCTCCAGTGCCGCCGGCCGGTCGCGGCCCGGATCCGTGCCGCCGGCGCGGATCGTCCGACCTTCACGGTCGTCGGCAACGCACTCGCGGACGCGTGGGCGCCCGTCTCGGTCTTCATCGTGATGGCACTGTGGTTCGTGTGGGCGCTCGACGTCCACAACGGCTACCGCGTGCTGATCACGCTCGGCGGCCGCTCGATCGCCGCGATGATCGCGATGCGGATGGTGTCGATCGTCGTGTTCGGCGCGCTCGCGCGGCTGTTCCAGCGCCGCGAGGACGAGCGCACGCTCGTTCATCTGCACGCGTACCGCTACTACCCGCTGCTGCGCCGGATCGTGTCGGGCGCGCTCGGCGTCGTGACCGTCCTGTTGCTGCTGCAGATCTGGGGCGTGCCGATCTTCCGCGCGTTCGAGACGGGTACGATCGGCCACCGGCTCGCCTCCGCGCTGGTGACGATCGCGATCGCGGCGATCGTCGCACTCGTCGTGTGGGAAGCGGCCAACATCGCGATCGAGCGCCGCCTGCAACGCTGGACGCGCGAAGGCAACCTGGTGCGGGCCGCGCGGCTGCGCACGTTGCTGCCGATGCTGCGCTCGCTGCTGTTCGTGATGATCGCGCTCGTCGTCGTGCTGACGGGCCTCAGCGAACTCGGCGTGAACGTCGGTCCGCTGCTGGCCGGCGCCAGCATCTTCGGCGTCGCGCTCGGTTTCGGCTCGCAGAAGCTCGTGCAGGATTTCATCACCGGGATCTTCCTGCTGATGGAAAACGCGATGCAGGTCGGCGACTGGGTCACGCTCGCCGGCGTATCGGGGACGGTCGAATACCTGTCGATCCGCACCGTGCGGCTGCGCGCCGGCGACGGGTCGCTGTACACGATCCCGTTCAGCTCGGTGACGACCGTCAACAATACGAATCGAGGGCTCGGCAACGCGGCGGTCAAGGTCAGCATCGCGTACGACGAGGACATCGACCGCGCGATCGCGACGCTGAAGGAAATCGGCGCCGCGTTGCGCGACGACCCGAAGTACCACGACGGCATTCTGTCGGACTTCAGCTACTGGGGCATCGACCAGGTCGACGGCGCGGCGCTCGCGCTGGCCGGACAGATGCAATGCACGGACTCGGCGCGCTGGAGCGTGCAGCGCGAATTCAACCGGCGGATCGCGGAGACGTTCCGCGAACGCGGAATCCGGATCGCCAATCCGCAGCGCAGCGTCGTGGCCTATGCGGACGGATCGCGGCCGGTCGGCCACGATGAAAACGACCTGCGCGCCGACACGCGGAATGCCGCCGATACGGCAGCCCGGCCGCCGTCGCCCGACGCAGCGGAGCGCAAGCCGGGTTGATCGTCGGGAGCAAGTAATCCGTCGCGCTCAACGCGCGGCAGGCTTCTTCACGCGGGCCGTGCTTTTCGCGGCGGGAGGCGCCGCCACCGGCTTCGCCGCGCGTTTCGCCGCGGCACCCCGCCCGCGCTTCGGCGCGGATTCCCCCTCGGCGGCACCCGCATCGCGCTGCGCATGCCATTGCTCGAGCAGCACGCGCGTCTGGTCGGCGATCGTTTCGGTCACGAGCGCCGCGCGCGCGCCGTCGAACGCCTCCCATTCGAGCAACTGCAGCGCCGAACGCTGCGCGATGTGGAACACCGTGAGCTGCCCGAACAGGCTCAGCGCGCGCAACCGCGTGACGGAATCGTCGGCCGGCCGCCCCGTGATGCGGCCGATCAGCTCGGCGCACACGTCGTTCAGCGGCTTGCGCATGCGCGTCATCAGGATTTCGCTCGCGCTCGCCGGTTCCTGGCCGCCCTGCTCGCGCGCGAAGAACATCCGCTGGTTCATCGTCTTCGGCGCGGTGAACATCCGGTCCGACAACGCACGCAGCAGCCCGATGAACGCTTCGATCAGTTCGTCGACGCTCGCATGAGCGTCGAGCATCGCCCGCGCATGGCCGACCGCCGGCGCGAACACCTGCCAGCCGCTCTCGGCGATCGTCTCGACGCACGCGCGGTACACGCCTTCCTTGTTCTCGAAGTAGTACTGGAGCGCCGGCGCGTTCACGCCCGCCCTCGCGGCGATCTCGCGCGTCGACGCGCCCGCGAACCCGCGCTCGCCGAACAGTTCGATCGCCGCCTCGATGATCCGCTGGCGCGTTTCGTCGCCGCGCGCGTAGCCGCTCGCCGACGTGCGGCGCAGCTTCTTCGCTTCGTTCATGCCTTCCTCGTCATTCGATCGATCGACATTCTACTTGACACAATTTTATCAACTGGAATAATTCTTCCACTTGGAATAAATTGGATCCCGCATGTCGACGCCACAAGACCCGCCACAGAAAGCAGATCGTCAGGAAAACGGAACAACGCCGCGCAACGGCGGAACGAAGCGGCGCATCCTGCTCGCGGTCGCCGTGCTCGCGGCCGTCGGCGGCGCGGTATGGCTCGGCCGCTGGTGGACGATCGGCCGCTTCATCGAAAGCACCAACGATGCGTACCTGCAGGCCGACAGCATGACTGCCGCGCCGAAGGTCGCCGGCTACGTGACCGACGTCTACGTGCGCGACAACCAGCCCGTCAAGGCCGGCGATCCGCTCGTACGGCTCGACGTCCGGCAGTACCAGGTGGCGCTCGCGCAAGCGCTGGCGACCGTCGACGCCCGCCGCGCCGATATCGCGCGCGCCGAAGCCGACATCAGCCAGCAGCGCGCGAATCTCGAACAGGCCGACGCACAGGCGAAGGTGTCGCGGATCAACGCGCAACACGCGAGCGACGAGTACACGCGCTATGCGCCGCTCGCGGCGACCGGCGCCGAAACGCACGAACGCGTGGCCGACCTGAAAAGCACGCGCGACCAGGCGCGCGCGACGCTCGCCGCGAACAACGCGTCGATCGCCGCCGCCCGCACGCAGATCGCGTCGTTCACCGCGCAGCTCCAGCAGGCGCGCGCGCAGCTCGAGGCCGCGCAAGCCAGCGCCGCCCAGGCGCAGCTCGACCTCGACAACACGATCGTACGCAGCACGCTCGCGGGCCGCGTCGGCGACCGCACGGTGCGCGTCGGGCAATACGTGCAGCCCGGCACGCGCCTGCTGACCGTCGTGCCGGTCGACTCGATCTATCTCGTCGCGAACTTCAAGGAAACGCAGATCGGCAACATGCGCGTCGGCCAGCCCGTCGAGCTGCATGTCGACGCGCTGCCGGACGGCCCGCTGTCCGGCGTCGTCGACAGCTTCGCGCCCGGCACCGGCGCGCAGTTCGCGCTGCTGCCGCCCGAGAACGCGACCGGCAATTTCACGAAGATCGTCCAGCGCGTGCCCGTGCGCATCCGTCTCGCCGCGAATGCCCGCGCGCAACGCATGCTATTGCCCGGGCTGTCGGTGACGGTCGACGTCGATACGCGTTCGGCCCGCGACGAGCAGCATCATGGCTGATACGCCCGCCACGATACCCACGCCGCCGCACGAAGGCCGCGCGAGCGTGACCGACTGGATCGCGGTCGCGGCCGGTGCGCTCGGCGCGCTGATGGCGACGCTCGACATCTCGATCACGAACTCCGCGCTGCCGCAGATCCAGGGCGAAATCGGCGCGACCGGCACCGAAGGCACGTGGATCTCGACCGGCTACCTGATGTCGGAAATCGTGATGATCCCGCTCGCCGCATGGCTCACGCGCGTATTCGGGCTGCGCAATTTCCTGCTGACGAACTCCGCGCTGTTCATCGCGTTCTCGATGATGTGCGGGTGGTCGCATTCGCTGCCGATGATGATCGCCGGCCGGATCGGCCAGGGCTTCACCGGCGGCGCGCTGATCCCGACCGCGCAGACGATCATCCGCACGCGCCTGCCGCTGTCGCAGTTGCCGGTCGGGATGACGATGTTCGGCCTGATCGTGCTGCTCGGGCCGCTGTTCGGCCCCGTGCTCGGCGGCTGGCTCGCGGAGAACGTGGACTGGAGCTGGTGCTTCTTCCTGAACCTGCCCGTCTGCCTGCTGCTGATGGCGCTGCTGGTGTTCGGCCTGCCGTCGGACCGACCGCAATGGAGTGCGTTCTTCAACGCGGACTGGCTCGGCATCCTCGGCCTCGCGATCGGCCTGAGCTCGCTGACCGTCGTGCTCGAGGAAGGCCAGCGCGAACGCTGGTTCGAATCGCAGATGATCGTCACGCTGAGCATCGTGTCGTTGGTCGGGATGATCCTGATCGCGTTGTCGCAGCGCTTCGCGAAACGGCCGATCATGCGGCTGTCGCTGATGCGCAACCCGCGCTACGCGAGCGTGATCGTGATCGTGTCCGCCGTCGGCGCCGGGCTGTATGGCGTGTCCTACCTGTTGCCGCAGTTCCTCGCGATCGTCGCCGGCTACAACGCGGAACAGGCCGGCGCGATCATGCTGCTGTCCGGGCTGCCGGCTTTTCTCGTGATGCCGATCCTGCCGCGTCTGCTCGGCAAGGTCGATTTCCGCATTCTCGTGATCACGGGGCTGCTGCTGTTCTGCCTGAGCTGCATGCTCGACATCAGCCTGACCGCGCAGAGCGTCGGCCACGATTTCGTGTGGTCGCAACTGATCCGCGGCCTCGCGCAGATGCTCGCGATGATGCCGCTCAACCAGGCGTCGATGGCGGCCGTCGCGCGCGAAGACTCGGGCGATGCGGCCGGGCTCTACAACATGGCGCGCAACCTCGGCGGCTCGATCGGGCTCGCGATCATCGGCACCGTGATCGATCGGCGCACGACCTTCCATACGGCCGCGCTGCGCGAATCGGTGACAGCGAACTCGCCCATCGGTCAGGATCGACTGTCGGCCTATGCGGCCAACTGGTTCGCGCACACCGGCGATCTCGCGTATTCCAACATGCGCGCGCTCGGCCAACTGGCGCAGCAGATCCAGATCCAGGCCGTCGTGATGACCTATTCCGAAACCTTCTATCTGCTGGGCCTCGCACTGCTCGCCTGCGTGCCGCTCGCGCTGCTGCTGAGAACGCCGCGCGGGCCGCAACCGATGTCGTCCGGCCATTGACCCGTCATACGCGATGAAATCCTTCCCCCTGCTCCGCCGCCCCGCGCTCACCCTGTGCGCGGCCGCGTGCCTGCTCGCCGGCTGCACGGTCGGCCCCGACTACCGCGGCGCGCCCGCCGCACCCGATGCACCGATCTTCGTGCGTGCGCCGGCCACCGGCGTCGACACCACCGCACCCGCGCCGAGCGCGTGGTGGCACGCGCTGAACGATCGGCAGCTCGACGAGCTGATCACCGCGGCGCTCGTGTACAACCCCGATCTGCACGCCGCGCAGGCACGCCTGCGCGCGGCGCGCGCGCAGCTCTCGCAACAGCGCGCCGCGCAGATGCCGAAATCGTCGGCCACCGTCGCGGCCATCCGCATGCGCGAACCGGACGTCGGCGCGCTCGGTTCGCTGCTGCCGTCGAGCGGCTCGGGCCAGTCGGGCAGCACGTCGCCGTCGCTCGGCGGCTCGGGGCCGCTGCAACTCTATTCGGCGGGCTTCGACGCGACCTGGGAAATCGACCTGTTCGGCGGTACGCGCCGCGCGGTCGAAGCCGCTTCCGCGCAGGCCGAAGCCGTCGATGCCGATCTCGCCGACACGCAGGTGTCGATCGCGGCCGAAGTCGCGAATGCGTATGTCGACCTGCGCGACCAGCAGCAACGACTTGCGTTGTCGCGGCGCACCGCGCAATTGCAGCAGCAGATGCTCGAACTCGCGCAGCAGCGCCGCGCGCGCGGCGTCGCGGCCGATGCGGACATCGAGCGGCTGACGACGCAGGTCGAGAACACGCGCGCGTCGCTGATCCCGCTCGATGCGCAGGTAACCGAATCGCTCGACCGTCTCGCGATCCTGACGGGCCGCGCGCCGGGCGCGCTCGACGCCGTGCTGTCGGCCCCGGACGCAGCGTTGCCGACGCTGCCCGGCAGCGTCGCGATCGGCGACCCGGCCACGTTGCTGAAACAGCGCCCCGACATCCGCGCGGCCGAACGCCGGCTCGCGTCGAGTCATGCGCAGATCGGCGAGCATGTCGCCGACTATTTCCCGAAGGTGACGTTGCTCGGCGATCTCGGTTTCAGCGCGACCGACCCCGGCCACCTGTTCCGCAAGCAGAATTTCACGTGGATCGGTGCGCCGTACCTGCAATGGAACATTCTCGACTTCGGACGCACGCGCGGCGCGGTACGCGCGGCCGAAGCGTCGCGCGACGAAGCGGAAGCGAATTATCAGAAGGCCGTGCTCGGCGCATTACAGGATGCCAACACCGCGCTGCAGCGTTACGGGCATCAGCGCGAGCACGTCGTCGCGTTGACGAAGGTGCAGACGTCGGCCGTGCATTCGCGCGCGCTGATGGACCAGCGCTATCGCGCGGGCGTCGCGTCGATGATCGACCTGCTCGATACGCAACGCGAAGCGCTCTCCGCGCAGCAGAACGTGATCGCCGGGCAAGCCGAACTGATCAAGAACTACGTGTCGATACAAAAGAGCCTCGGGCTCGGATGGCAAACGAGCGCCGGTTGACGGCGCCGCCAGAAATCATGCACGACCGATGCATCATGCGCGCCGCAACGACTCCCTGCGCACGCAACGATACGGTTTCGTTTCGTGCGCAACGAAGGGTTCGCGCGGCATCGACCCCACGGCTATCGAAAACATATCGAATATCAATTAGCCAATCGTCTGACGATCTCTTCTAATTCAGTCGGCTTCCCCACCACCGATCGGATTCAAGGAGTTCCATCGTCATGTCCTCATCTTCCCATCGCGTGCTGCGGCACGCAGTCGCCGCGATCTGCGTGGCACTCTCCGCTGCTCCGCATGCCGCCGAACTCACGCGCGACACCGGCGCGCCCGTGGGCGACAACCAGAATTCGCAAACGGCCGGCCCCGCCGGCCCGGTGCTGCTGCAGGACTCCGCACTCATCGAGAAACTGCAGCGCTTCGATCGCGAGCGCATTCCGGAACGCGTCGTGCATGCACGCGGCACCGGCGCATTCGGCGAGTTCGTGCCGAGCGCCGACATCTCCGACCTGACGAAAGCGAAGGTCTTCACGCCCGGCACCCGCACGCCCGTGTTCGTGCGTTTCTCCACCGTGATGGGCTATCGCGGCTCGCCCGAGCAGGCGCGCGACCCGCGCGGCTTCGCGGTGAAGTTCTATACGCAGCAGGGCAACTGGGACATGGTCGGCATCAACTGGCCGGTGTTCTTCATCCGCGACGGCATCAAGTTCCCCGACTTCGTGCACGCGAACAAACCGAGCGCGGTGACTGGCGTGCAGGATCCGAACCTCGCGTTCGACTTCTTCGCGCACACGCCAGAAGCGACCCACATGCTGACGATGCTGTATACGGACGCCGGCATGCCCGATTCGTATCGCCGCATGGACGGCTTCGCGGTGCACGCGTTCAAGTTCGTCAATGCGCAGGGCGACGTGCACTACGTGAAGTTCCACTGGAAGAGCCAGCAAGGCGTGCACGGCCTGCGGCCGCAGGAGATCGCCGCATCGATCGGCCGCGACTGGAACATGATGACGAACGACCTGTACGGCGCGCTGAAACAGGGCGATTTCCCGAAGTGGGATCTGTACGTGCAGGTGCTCGCGCCGAAGGACCTGAACCGCTTCGACTTCGATGCGCTCGACGATACGAAGGTCTGGACCGGCGTGCCTGAACGCAAGATCGGCACGATGACGCTCAACCGCGTGCCCGATAACTATTTCCAGTCGACCGAGGAATCGGCCTTCGCGCCGTCGCGGCTCGTGCCGGGCATCGAACCGTCCGAAGACCGGATGCTGCAGGATCGCCTGTTCGCGTACGCCGACACGCAGATGTACCGGCTCGGCGCGAACTACATGGATCTGCCGATCAACCGCCCGGTCGTACCGGTCGTCAACAACAACCAGGACGGCAAGATGAATGCCGGCGACCGCAAGGGCGAGGTGAATTACGAACCGTCGACGCTGAACGAACTCGCGCAGGATCCGCAGTACAAGTCGGTCCGCATGGCACTCGGCGGCACGACGCAGCAGGAAGCGATCCGCAAGAAGCTGCCGTTCCGTCAGGCGGGCGAGTACTACCGCAGCCTGTCGCAGCAGGACAAGGACGACCTCGTCACCGCGCTGTCCGGCGATCTCGGTCAGGTGAAGAACGCGCACAACCAGTACGCGATGCTGTCGTACTTCTACAAGGCCGACGCCGATTACGGTACGCGCCTCGCGCAGGCCGTTCACGCGAACGTCCAGCAAGTGCAATCGCTCGCGGCGAAGCTGAGCGACAACTGATCCCGCGACGACGGTCGCTGCCGACGTGTGCGCTCGCCCCGCGCACGTCGGCCCGGCCACCTCATCAGGACATCCTCATGCGATCCGAACGCTTCACCCACGCGATCCGCGCGGCCGCGGCGTCGCTCGCGCTGGCCGCGCTCGCCGGTTGCGCGCACCTGCCCGACCGGCCTGCATACGGCAAGGCCGACCCTGCCGCGCTGCGCCGCTATGACGACGACTGGTTCGACGCCGCGCGCGTCGGCCGCGTCGATATCCTGCGCGCGTTGCACGACGCCGGCTATCCCATCGACGCCACCGACAGCCACGGCTATACGGCCGTGATCCTCGCGTCGTACGATGGGCAGCCTGCGGCGCTCGACTACCTGTTGTCGGCGGGCGCCAATGCGTGCATCGGCGATCGTCACGGCAATACGGCGCTGATGGGCGCCCTCTTCAAGAACGAACCCGACATCGCGCGGCGCCTGATCGACACGCACTGCCCGATCGACCAGACGAACGGCGCCGGCGAAACCGCGCTCGGGTTCGCGACGCTGTTCAACCGCTTCGAGCTGATTCCGCTGCTCGTCGCGCATGGCGCGAATCCGAACCATGTCGACCGGCGCGGCCAATCGCTGCTTCAACTCGCGCTGACGCACGACAACACGTATGCCGCGGACGCACTGCGGGATGCCGGCGCCAAACGGTAGTGCGACTACGGATCGACCGTCTGAACGATGCGGATGCGCCGTGCTATCGTGCCGTTGGTTTCATCGCACGGAGACGGGAAAATGCTGAATCGCTTCGCCATTGTTCTGGTTGCCGCCGGCGCGACAACCAGTCTCGCTGCCGCCGCCGCGAGCCCCCAACCGGACAGCGCCAATTCGTATCGTCAGTTGCGCACGCGGCTCTTTGCCGGCGCGACGGTCACCGCGATCTTTTCGCCGAACCAGTGCCAGCACGCGCAGCAGGCGGCTAACCAGGCAGCGGCGCCCACCGTGTCCGGCGGCTTCGCGATACGCGACTTCATGGAAGTCGGCGGCAATACGCTCGCGTTCGCCAACCAGCACCTCACCGTCCAGCCGAGCGGCGCGACCGTACTCGAGCTGATCCAGTACCGCGTGATGCAGGACGAAAGCGCGACGGTGACGGTACGCTCGCTTTCGCCCACCACGTACCAGCCCGTCGCACCCGCGCAGGTTTTCCAGTGCACGCTCGGCGACGGCCTTCGTTTCGCGTACGCGTGGCGGGATCGCGACTGACGCCGGAACTTCGTAGCGAATGCGGAAATTCGCACGGAAACAGCAGGAGTACTACGAAATTCGGCTGACGTACGGAACAGGAAAATCGATCCGTGCGTCGTCCGCGCCCACGTTCCGACTCGAAAATACTCGTCGAGCAGACGATAGAATGCGATCCGCTCCGGATCGGGATGGTCGATCCCGTACCGCATGAAGAAAGGCGCAGCCCATTCGCTGGCCGGGTCCGCTTCGATATCGCGCGATGCCCGCGCCGGATCCCGATAGCGATCGGCCAATGGCGCGCTCGTCGCCACGCACCGCTTTCGGCAGCATCCACGCGCGCCCCGCCGCCGACACGACGCCGGGCACCCGGCAGACCCGTCGTCCCCAGCCAGCGTGCCGCCAAGCGTCGTCCGCCCCCGCCGCCATCGTTTTTCGGTGCCCTTCGCCACCTCCATCGAATCTCCATCTTTCCGCATCAAAGACACCAACTACGCGCGTCAGACTCCGGTCCGTCAAAGCAGGCAGTGGGCTGCCTGCGCTTCCTGGAGTCGCTATGAAGAATCAGAAACGATGCTGCCACGGCGCCGTATGCGCGCTGGTGGCGGCAATGCTGGCGGGTTGCGGGCCGTCCGAACAGCAGGCCGCCGCGCCGGCCACACCGGTGGCGGCCATGACCGTGGCCGCCACGCGCGTCGACGTGACCGAAGACTTGCCCGGCCGCGTCGCGGCCGTGCGCGTGGCCGAGATCCGGCCGCAGGTGAGCGGCATCGTGCAACGCCGGCTGTTCGAACAGGGCACCGAAGTTCGTCCGGGCCAGCCGCTGTTCCAGATCAATCCGGCGCCGTTCAAGGCGGAGATGGACACAGCCGCCGCATCGCTGCAGCGCGCGCAGGCCGCACTCGAACGCGCGAAGGTGCAGGCCGCACGCTTCAAGCCGCTCGTCGAGGCCGATGCGATCAGCCGCCAGGTGTACGACGACGCCGTATCGCAACGCGACCAGGCCGCGGCCGACGTCGCGCAGGCCCGCGCGACGCTTGCGCGACGCCAGCTCGACCTGAAATTCGCAACCGTGGAAGCGCCGATCGCCGGCCGCATCGACCAGGCGCTCGTGACCGAAGGTGCACTGGTGTCGAGCAGCGACAGTCAGCCGATGGCGCGCATCCAGCAGATCGACCAGGTATACGTGGACGTGCGCCAGCCGGCCGCCTCGCTCGACGCGCTGCGCGGCGCGCTCGCGGCTCAACCGCAAGCGTCCGACGGCAACGGCCTGCCGGTCGACGTGCTGCGCGACGACGACACGCGCTACGACGTCAAGGGCCGCATGCTGTTTTCGGGCGTCAACGTCGATCCGGGCACCGGTGACGTGCTGCTGCGCGTGCTGGTCGACAACCCGAAGCGCCAGTTGCTGCCGGGCATGTACGTGCGCGCCCGCATTCCGCGCGCCCACTACGCAAACGCCGTGATGGTGCCGCAACAGGCCGTCGTGCGCGCCGGCGGCAAGCCGCAGGTATGGGTGCTCGACGCGAAGGGCAACGCGCATCTGAAGGCCGTCGAAGTCGGCGAGCTCACGAACCGCAGCTACCGCATCAAGTCGGGCCTGCAGGCCGGCCAGAAGATCGTCGTCGAAGGCATGGAACGCCTGACCGACGGCGCGCCGGCTGCCGCAACCGACTGGAAGTCGCCTGACGCGGCCGCCGCATCCGCGCACTGAGTCACGAGGAGCCTCCCGCCATGGCTGAATTCTTTATCCGCCGCCCGGTGTTTGCGTGGGTGATCGCCCTCTTCATCATCCTGATGGGGCTGATCGCGATCCCGCAGCTGCCGGTCGCACGCTACCCGTCGGTCGCACCGCCGTCCGTCACGATCACCGCGAACTATCCCGGCGCCACGCCCCAGACGATGAACGACGGCGTGCTGAGCCTCATCGAGCGCGAGCTGTCCGGCGTCAAGAACCTGCTCTACTTCGAATCGTCGGCCGACACGTCCGGCAGCGCGCAGATCACCGTCACGTTCAAGCCCGGCACCGATCCGGAGATGGCGCAGGTCGACGTGCAGAACAAGATCAAGTCGATCGAGCCGCGCCTGCCTGCCGCCGTGCGCCAGAACGGGCTGATCGTCGAATCCGCGTCGTCCGGCTTCCTGATGCTGATCGGCCTGCGCTCCGACAGCGGCCGCTTCGACGAAGGCGCGCTCGCCGACTACATGGCGCGCAGCGTGTCCGAGGAATTGCGGCGCATCGACGGTGTCGGGCGTGTGCTGCAGTTCGGCTCCGAGCGCGCGATGCGCATCTGGGTCGATCCGCAGAAGCTGATCAATTTCGGTTTGTCGATGAGCGATCTGACGATCGCGATCGGCCAGCAGAACGTGCAGATCGCGCCGGGCAGTCTCGGTGCGCTGCCCGCGCTGCCGGGCCAGCGCGTGACCGTGCCGCTCACCGCGCAGGGCCAGCTCACCACGCCGGAGGAATTCGCGAAGGTCGTGCTGCGCGCGAACGCGGACGGTTCGAAGGTCGTGCTCGGCGACGTCGCGCGCGTCGAACTCGGTTCGCAAAACTACATGTTCGTGAGCCGCGAGAACAACCGGCCGGCCACGCTCGCCGGCGTGCAGCTCGCACCGGGCGCCAATGCCGTGAAGACGGCGGACGCGATCCGCACGCGCATGGCCGAACTGAGCAAGTCGATGCCGTCGGGCATGACCTACTCGATCCCGCTCGACACGTCGCCGTTCGTCAAGATCTCGATCGAGAAAGTGCTGGCCACGCTGTTCGAGGCGATGGTGCTCGTGTTCCTCGTGATGTACCTGTTCCTGCAGAACGTGCGCTATACGCTGATCCCGGCCATCGTCGCGCCGGTCGCGATGCTCGGCACCTTCTCGGTGATGCTGCTGACCGGCTTCTCGATCAACGTGCTGACGATGTTCGGCATGGTGCTCGCGATCGGCATCATCGTCGACGATGCGATCGTCGTCGTCGAGAACGTCGAACGCCTGATGGCCGAGGAGGGACTGTCGCCGAAGGACGCGACGTCGAAGGCGATGAAGGAAATCACGGGCGCGATCGTCGGCATCACGCTGGTGCTGACCGCGGTGTTCCTGCCGATGGCGATGGCGAGCGGCTCGGTGGGCGTGATCTACAAGCAGTTCACGCTGTCGATGGCCGTGTCGATCCTGTTCTCCGCGCTGCTGGCGCTGACGCTCACGCCGGCCCTGTGCGCGACGATGCTCAAGCCGCTCGCGCCGGGCCACCACGAGAAGCGCGGCTTCTTCGGCTGGTTCAACCGCCGCTTCGACCGCCTGACGAAATGGTACGAGACGCGCGTCGGCCGCCTGGTCGGCCGCACGGGCCGCGTGATGCTGGTGTTCGTCGCGATTGCGGGCGCGCTGGTGTTCGGCTTCCGCAGCCTGCCGTCGTCGTTCCTGCCGGACGAGGATCAGGGCTACTTCATCACCAGCTTTCTGCTGCCCGCTGACGCTACCGCCGAGCGCACGCACGACGTGGTCAGGACGCTGGAGCGGCATCTTGCTTCGCGTCCGGCAATCCAGTCGAGCATTTCCGTGATCGGCTACGGCTTCTCGGGCCAGGGCCCGAACGCGGCGATCAACTGGTCCGTGATGAAGGACTGGAAGAATCGCGGCGGCGCGTCGACGCTCGAGGAAGGCATGCTCGCGCAGCAGGCGATGGCCGGCGTGACCGAAGGTACGGTGATGAGCCTGCTGCCGCCGGCCATCGACGAACTCGGCAACAGCTCGGGCTTCTCGATGCGCCTGGAAGATCGCGCCAACCAGGGCACGGCCGCGCTCAAGGCTGCGGAAGCCAGGCTGCTCGAACTCGCCGCGCAAAGCAAGGTCGTGACCGGCGTGTACCCGGACAGCCTGCCCGCCGGCACGAGCATCCGCCTCGAAATCGATCGCGCGAAGGCGCAGGCGCTCGGCGTGTCGTTCGCGACGCTCAGCGACACGCTGTCGACCGCGATGGGCTCCACCTACGTGAACGACTTCCCGAACGCCGGCCGCATGCAGCAGGTGATCATCCAGGCCGACGCGCCGGCGCGCATGCAGATCGACAACGTGATGAAGCTGTACGTGCGCAACGCGGCCGGCGGCATGGTGCCGCTGTCCGAAGTGGTGCGCCCGGTGTGGACCGAGACGCCGCTGCAGATGGTGCGCTTCAAGGGCTACCCGTCCGCGCGGATCTCCGGCATCGCCGCCCCCGGCCAGTCGAGCGGCGCGGCGATGGCCGAGATGGAACGTCTCGCCACGCAATTGCCGCCGGGCTTCGCGGTCGAGTGGACCGGCCAGTCGCTGCAGGAACGCCAGTCGGCGTCGCAGGCGCCGATGCTGATGGTGCTGTCGATGATCGTCGTGTTCCTGGTGCTCGCCGCGCTGTACGAAAGCTGGTCGATTCCGCTGTCGGTGATGCTGGTGGTGCCGCTCGGCCTGATCGGCGCGATCGGTGCGGTGCTGCTGCGCGGCTTGCCGAACGACGTGTTCTTCAAGGTCGGGATGATCACCGTGATCGGCCTGTCCGCGAAGAACGCGATCCTGATCGTCGAGTTCGCGAAGCAATTGCGCGAGGAAGGCAAGGGATTGATCGAGGCAGCCGTGCAGGCGTCGAAGCTGCGCCTGCGCCCGATCCTGATGACCTCGCTCGCATTCGGCCTCGGCGTCGTGCCGCTGATGATCGCGACCGGCGCCAGCGCCGAGACGCAGCACGCGATCGGCACCGGCGTGTTCGGCGGCATGGTGACCGCCACGGTGCTGGCCATTTTCTTCGTCCCCGTTTTCTTTGTGTTCGTGATGAGCATCCAGGAGCGCATCGGCGCATGGCGGGCTTCCCGCAAGCAGCCGGCGGCCCCGACTCACGGACAGGAAGGTTGATGCCATGCGACTGCTTATTCTTCCCCTCGTCCTCGCGCTGTCGGCCTGCTCGCTCACGCCGACGCTGGTCAAACCCTCGATGCCGGTGCCGACGGCCTACACGGCCGCCGCTGCCGCCGATCTCCACGCGAACGCCGCCGATCTCGGCTGGCGCACGATGTTCGGCGACCGTCGCCTGCAGCGCCTGATCGAGCTCGCGCTCGACAACAACCGCGACCTGCGCGTGGCGGCGCTGAACGTCGAGGCCGCCGAAGCGCAGTACGGCATCCAGCGCGCCGCGCGTCTGCCGTCGATCGGCGCCGGCGCGAACTTCACGCGCCAGCGCACGTCGGACGACACGCAGTCGAATCCACCGCTGTTCGGCACGACGCAAAACCAGTACGGCGTGAACGTCGGTATCAGCGCGTTCGAGATCGACCTGTTCGGCCGCGTGAAGTCGCAATCGGATGCCGCGTTCGCGCGCTATCTGGCAACCGATCACGGCCGCCGCGCGGTGCAGATCTCGCTCGTCGGCGGCGTGGCGGACGCGTACTTCGCCGAACGCCTCGCGCACGAGCAGCGTCAGTTGTCCGAGCGCACGCTCGCCGACTGGCGACAATCGCTCGATCTCGCGCGCCGCCTGAAGGAAGCGCATCAGGCGAGCGGCGTCGACATCGCGCAGGCCGAAGGCCAGGTCGCGAGCGCGACGGCCGACCTCGAAGCGCGCACGCGCGCCGTCGAGCAGGCGCGCAACGCGCTGCGCCTGCTGGTCGGCGCCGAGCTGCCCAAGGATCTGCCCGAGCCGATGCCGCTTCAGCAGCAACCGGTGATGACGCAATTGCCGGCCGGCCTGCCGTCCGAGCTGCTGTTCCGTCGCCCGGATATCCAGCAGGCCGAACAAAATCTCGTCGCCGCGAATGCGGACATCGGCGCCGCGCGCGCCGCGTTCTTTCCGCGCCTGTCGTTGACGTCGTCGATCGGTTTCCTCAGCCCCGCGATGGGCAGCCTGTTCGACGGCGGCCAGCGCGTGTGGAGCTTCGCGCCGCAGGTCACGGTGCCGATCTTCCAGGGTGGCCGGCTGCGTTCCGAGCTGCGTCTCGCGCAAGTGCGCAAGTCCAGCGCGATCGCCGAATACGAACGCGCGATCCAGGCCGCGTTCAGCGAAGTAGCCGACGGCATCGCCGGGCGCGAAACCTTCGGCCGCCAGATCGACGCGCAGACGCGCGTGGTCGCTTCGGCCGAACGCCGCACCGACCTGTCGAACCTGCGCTATCGCGCGGGTGTCGAGGGGCGGCTGGAGTTGCTCGATTCGCAGCGGCAGCTCTATGCGGCACGGCAGACGCTGCTCGACCTGCGCCGCGACGAGCTCGGCAATGCCGTTGCGCTGTACAAGGCGCTCGGCGGCGGTCTGACGGACCAGGACGTCGCACCGTCGAAGCGCCTAGCGCAGAACTGAACGAACGACGCCGTTGCGCCCCGTGCGGCAGCGTGGCGCAACGGCGTGCCCCGGCCCGGCCACGGGCCGCCCCGACTGTTCGACATCGCACGGTACATCCCATGACGAATTCCCTGATACTGATCGCGGAAGACGAGCCCGACATCTCGGACATCCTCGATGCATACCTGAAGCACGACGGCTTTCGCACCTACCGCGTCGCCGACGGGCAAGCGGCGCTCGACGTGCAGCCGCGCCTGAAGCCCGACCTGATTCTGCTCGACGTGAAGATGCCGCAGAAAAACGGCTGGGACGTGCTCGCCGAGTTGCGACGGCGCGACAATACGCCCGTTGTCGTCGTCACCGCGTTCGATCGCGACCTCGACCGGCTGCAGGCCCTGCACGCCGGCGCGGACGACTACATCGTCAAACCGTTCAACCCGGCCGAAGTCGTCGCGCGGTTGCGCGCGATCCTGCGCCGCTCCGCCGCGCCGCCGACCACGCGCATGCTGCGCGTCGGCGACCTCGAGGTCGACACCGACAGCTATCTGGCCCGCGTGCGCACGGCGGGCACCGAGGTGCCGATCACGCTGACGCTGACGGAGTTCCGGCTGCTCGCGCACCTGGCGAGATCGCCGAGCCGCGTATTCACGCGCGGCGAGTTGCTCGACGCGTGCATGGCCGACGTGAGCGCACTGGAGCGCACGGTCGACAGCCACATCTGCAGGCTGCGCAAGAAACTCGAACAGGCCGGCGCACCTGGCATGCCGGAAGTGATGCGCGGCGTCGGCTACCGGCTGCGAGGCGTGCGGTGACGTTGTCGGCACGGCCCGGCCGGCAGATCGGGCGGGCGTTCGGCCTCGCCGCGAGCGTCGTCGTGCTGCTCGCCTGCACCGTCGCGTTCTTCGTCCACGCACTGCATGCGCCGGCCGCGTTGCTGCGCGACGCGACGGCCGACGTCATGCTCCGCAGTGCGTCCACTTACCTGGTGCCGGCGACGGCACTGTTCGTCTGCCTGCTGGCCGCCGCGTTCGACCTGCTCAGGCTGATCCACCGTATGCTCGCGACGCTCGACGCCATGGCGGACACCGCTGCCCGGACCGTCGCCGGCGATCCGTCGGCGCGCACGGTTTCCCGTGCCGGCTGTCCGGCCGACCTGTCGCGCTTCATCGAGCATTTCAATGCGATGACTCATTCAATGAAACCTGCGAATTCATCCGATGCGACGGCCACCTTCGCCGGCAACAGTCGCGTCACGCGCACCCGGCTCGCCGAACTCGAAACTCGGCTCGACGCCATCAGGACGCTCGCCACCGATGCCGACGCGTCCTCGCGCGATGCGCTGCTTCGGCATGTCGACGCGCTGTTCCGGATCGTCGACGACCGTCAGGCCACCGAACGACAGGCCCCGCCGATTCGAGCATTTCCTCGATAACGACTGGCCATTGCAACACGCGTCGGAAAGGATCGGCGAGTCGCTTTCGGCATTACCTGCGTTGCCGGTTTCGAACATTACAAAATACCGCCGATCTTTTCAAAATCATTGCGCTTTATCAGCTTTAACTTTGTTTCATATAATCAAAAAAAGTTTGACATCATACTTTCGTTCTTGATACCGTCCGATGCAAGCAATCCGACGGATTGCCTGCCACGCAAACGATTCCGCTCCACGTTTTTTTCGCTTCCGCTGCACCGAAGTACGCGCCGCCGAATGATGCGTTCGCCCGCCGGCGCGTGCAGCATCCCGATGCATTTCACTGGACGGCTGCCATCCGGCAGCGGGCCGAAGGATCGAATCAAATGAGCAGGACAACGAAGCTGTTGCTCTAGCATTCCCGCCCGCGCCGAATTCGGCGCGACTGCGCCGCCTTGCGGCGCAGCCTTTCCGTTACCGCGTTTTTCGTATTTCGCCCCCGGAGAAAAAACCGCTTTCCGGATCGGGCGAAAGGCCCTGTCGCGTCCGTGCCACCCGCCCGCATGCGACAGAAAGCGGCGGTGCATGACCCGCACCGCTGTCGACCATCGTTGTTCGTGCCGTTCGTTGTTCAACCGGAGGGGTAATTCAAATGAATCAGGTTGCAAACAAGAAACAAAAGCACATTCGCACCGTCAATCTCGCACTCGCCGCCGCGGCCGCAGCCGCGTCGTTCGGCATGGCGACCGCCCATGCCGCGCCCGCGGCCGGCTGGACGGAAACGCGCACCAAGGGCTTCCTGCCGCTCGTGCAGCAGAACGAAGCCGGCACGGCCGGCGCGCCCGCGGCGAGCACGGCTGCCGCAGCCGCAGCCGCGATCGACATGGCGCCCGGCGAATCGGTGGACATCGTGCTCGGGCTGAACCTGCGCAACGAAGCACAGCTCGACCAGTACCTGCGCGACCTGCATACGCCCGGTTCGCCGCACTACCGGCAGTTCCTGACGCCTGCACAATTCGCCGCGCAATATGCGCCGACCGACCAGCAGGTCGCGTCCGTCGTCGCGCATCTGCGCAAGGCCGGCTTCGTGAATATCGTGGTCGCGCCGAACCGGCTGCTGGTCTCCGCGTCCGGCACCGCGGGAACCGTCCAGTCCGCGTTCCGCACGACCCTCAAGCGCTTCACGCGCAACGGCCGCAGCGTTTATGCAAATACCGACGCCGCGCAAGTGCCGAACGCGATCGGCAACATCGTCGGCGCGGTGCTCGGCCTGCAGAACGTCGAGCTCATGCATACGGGCGCGGGCGGCAAGCCGCAAGGCAACACCAGCAACCTGACGATCCCGGCCGGCGCGTCGGCGGTGCCGCACAACCCGACCGAATTCTCGTCGATCTACGGCGGCGACGGCACGCCGACGGCCTCGCAGACCACGGTCGGCATCATCTCCGAAGGCGATCTGTCGCAAACGGTGAGCGACCTCAATACGTTCGCCGCGAACAACGGCCTCGGCACGATCAGCAGCAGCATCGTGAAGACGGGCCCGGCCGGCAGTTCGTACACCGACACCGACGGCACCGTCGAATGGAACCTCGACAGCCAGTCGATCGTCGGCACGGCCGGCGGCAGCGTGAAGCAGGTCGTGTTCTATACCGCGCCGTCGATGACGCTCACCGCGATCACGGCCGCGTACAACAAGGCCGTGACCGACAACGTCGCGAAAGTGATCAACGTATCGCTCGGCGTATGCGAATCGTCCGCGTACAGCACCGGCTCGCAGGCCACCGACGACACCATCTTCAAGCAGGCGGTCGCGCAAGGGCAAACCTTCTCGGTTTCCGCCGGCGACCACGGCGCGTACGAATGCGCGAGCGGCACGCCGTCGCGTTCGACCTACACGGTGAGCGAGCCGGCCACGTCGCCGTACGTGATCGCGGTGGGCGGCACGACGCTGTTCACCAATACGTCGACCAATGCGTACAACAGCGAAATCGTCTGGAACGATCCGAGCTGGCAGCCGGGCACCGTATGGTCGACGGGCGGCGGCTACAGCAAGTACGAGGCCGCGCCGACGTGGCAGTCGTCGACCCTCACCGGCTCGACCAAGCGCGCGCTCCCCGACGTCGGCTTCGACGCCGACCTGCGCACGGGCGCGATTCTCGTCGTGAACGGCCAGACGTCCGACACGCTGTGGGGTTCGGGCTACCTGAACAACGAAGGCGGCACGAGCCTCGCCGCGCCGATCTTCACGGGCATCTGGGCGCGGCTGCAGTCGGCCAACAACAATACGCTCGGGTTCCCCGCGTCGAGCATCTACAAGTACTTCCCGAGCAACGCGGCGCTGCTGCACGACGTCACGTCCGGCAACAACGGCAGCGGCACTTACGGCTACAAGGCGAAGGCAGGCTGGGATGCGACGACGGGCTTCGGCAGCGTGAACATCTCGAAGCTGAACGCGTTCATCCAGAGCACGTCGGATTTCGCGCGCTGACGAGCCATTGACCGAACCGGATGCGCAAGCGCGACGTCTCGTACGCAACCGCATCCGACGGCCCGCGAAGGCTGCGCAACCTTCGCGGGTCCTCTGCGAGCCGTGCCGTCTCGCCTCTTCCGATGCGGCCTCGTCGCGCCGCTCAATCGGCCCAGTTCCGGACATAATCCGGCACCGGCACGTTACCGTCGGCATGCACCGGCGCGCCGCGCGTCGTCTTCAACGGCAAGATCCCGGCCCAGACCGCCAGCCCGAGATCCTCTTCCTTGTCGGACGGCAGCGAATCGCTGATTTTCACGGCCGCTTCCGCCATCGAAATCCGCAGCACGCCGGTCGCATTGATTTCCTTCGAATTGCCCGGCCGCGCTTCGTGCTTGCGGCCCGGCGCGATCTTGTCCATCAATGCATCCAGCGCGGCGAGTTTTTCCTCCCTGCCTTCCACCACGTCGAACTGCCCGTAGATCACCGCGGATCGATAATTCATCGAATGATTGAACGCGGACCTGGCCAGCACGAGGCCGTCCAGCAGCGTCATCGCGACGCAAGCCTGCGCGCCGGCCGACAGCGCCTTGATCATCCGGCTGCCGTTGGACCCGTGGATATAGAACTCGTCGCCCTTTCTCCAGTGCGCGGTTGGGATGCAGTGCGTGTTCTGCCCATCGCCGAACGCGATGTGACAGACGTACGCGTCGTCCACGATGCGGTAGAGCATCGTGCGATCGTGGCTCGCCAGCTCGGGCAGGCGGCGAACCGTCGTACGTGGCGTGGAAGAGAGAGGAGTCCGGTCGTTCATAGATCTGTAGTGCGAAATGAATGGTATCGGCATCGTGCCGTATCCGGGCGTGAGCGCGCGGTTGTCCGACCCATCGACAGTCGCTTGCCGAATCGAGCAAAATACGCGCGTATCGCAAAGCCGCGCCGATCGCCAAGAATGCGCGTGCACCGGCCTGCCCCGCGAGAACATGAACGATACGATGCGCGCGGCATCTTCGAAAGAACCAGCACAAGGAAAATTTCTGGAACCAGCCCATGGATCTCGCGCTGCTCATCTCATCGCTTTCCAGACAGGACGGCGCGACGACACATAGCCAGCAAGAAGCCCTCTACCGGAGCCTGCGCGACATGCTGCTGGACGGGCACCTGCCGCCCGGCACGCGGCTCGCGTCGACGCGCGTGCTCGCGGCCGAACTTGGCATCGCGCGCAATTCCGCGGTCTATGCGTACGAGCGCCTGGCCGAGGAAGGCTTCGTCGCGGCCACGCGCAACGGCACGATCACGTTATGGGACGGATGCAGCCAGCCGAGCGCCGTCCATGAGGACGGCCCTGCACCGGTTCACCTGTCGGCGCGCGTGCAGGGGCTGGAGAACGCCGACCCCGAGCCCGAACGCATGCTGCCGTTCGTTCCCGGCCTCCCTTCCCTCGACGAATTCCCGGTTGCCCAGTGGCGCCGGTGCATCGAGCGTGCATGGAAGACCATCACGCCCGCCCGGCTCGCGTACGGGCCGGTCGAAGGGCTACCCGAACTGCGGCGCGCGGTGGCCGCGCACATTCGCGTCTCGCGCGGCGTGCGCTGCGACACGGGCCAGGTATTCATCACCGACGGCACGCAGAGCAGCCTCGAACTCTGCGCGCGCATGCTCGCGAATCCCGGCGACTACGGCTGGCTCGAGAATCCTTGCTACAACGGCGCGAGGACCGCATTCCGGTCGACCGGCCTGAATCCCGTGCCGATCGAGGTCGATCGCGAAGGCATGGCGCCGACCGACGAGCAGTGGCGCACCCGCCCGCCGCGGCTGATCTACACGACACCGTCGCACCAGTACCCGCTCGGCGCGCTGATGAGCCCCCGGCGACGCGCGGCGCTCGTCGAGCGCGCCCGCGCATGCGGCGCGTGGATCATCGAGGACGACTACGACAGCGAATTCCGTCACGGCGGCCAGCCGCTGCCCGCGATCCAGGGCCTGCATGCCGATGCCCCGGTGTGCTATCTCGGCACGTTCAGCAAGACGATGTTTCCCGCTCTTCGGCTCGGTTTCATGGTGGTGCCGCAGGTGCTCGTCGAGCGCTTCACCGACACGCTGCGCGAACTCGTCCATCGCGGTCACTCGGCCGACCAACTGGCGATGGCCGAATTCATCGACAGCGGCCTGTTTGCGCGGCATCTCCGGAAGATGCGGGCGCTCTACGCCGCCCGGCGCAGCAGCCTCGAAGCGGCGCTCGCGCGCCATCTCGGCACGTCGCTGCGCGTGCGGGAAAGCCCGGGCGGCATGCATCTTTCCGCGGATCTCGCGGTGCCGCTGCGCGATACCGACGTCGCGCGTGCCGCAGCTGCCCACGGCTTGCTGCTGCAACCGTTGAGCCACTACTGCATCGGCGACGGCCACCGCGGCGACGGCCGCCGGTACAACGGCTTCGTCCTCGGCTATTCAGGGCTGAGCGACACGACGATCGAGACGGCGGCAATACAATTCGCCGACATCATCGACCGGCACCGCCGCGCGCGGCGCTGAACGTCGCTCACAGTTGCGATTCGATCGGAAACAGCCCGAGAAACCACACTTCCATGCGCCGCGGGATGGATACCTCCGGCTCGTGATCGATCTCGGTGATCTTCCCGTCCGCGTCCGTCTGAATCCACTTGAGCCGCCCTCTGCCGGCCGGATCGGTTCT
Organism: Burkholderia sp. MSMB1072; assembly: GCF_001524725.1. Classification (NCBI taxonomy): domain Bacteria; kingdom Pseudomonadati; phylum Pseudomonadota; class Betaproteobacteria; order Burkholderiales; family Burkholderiaceae; genus Burkholderia; species Burkholderia sp. MSMB1072. The sequence goes on along the minus strand of NZ_LOYC01000047.1, from coordinate 157,582 downwards.
CGCCTCGACACGCCATGCAATCTGGTCGAGCCGCGCCTCCAGATCGTTGGCGACCTGCGACGCAATCGCCGGGCTCTCGCAGTAAACGCCGATCTCCGTATTGAGGTTCAGCGAGCGCGGATCGAGATTCATCGACCCGATGAAGATGCTCGTGTGATCGAACACGTAGGTCTTGGCGTGCAGCGACGCGCGCGACGAGCCGACGATGACCTGCTTCGAAATGCTCTTGTCGCCCGATGGCCGGCGCTCGTAAAGCCGCACGCCCGCGTTCACCAGATCGCTTCGATAGCGCCGGTAGCCGGCATGCACGGCCGCCACGTCGGTCGACGCGAGCGAATTGGTCAGCACCGTCACGCGCACGCCGCTCGCCACGAGCGCGCGCAACCGCGCGACCACCTCCTTGCCCGGCACGAAATACGGCGACACGATCAGCAGGTCGTGCCGGGGCTGCAACGCAAGCGCGCGCAACTGCGGCATCAGGTGCCCGTCGCTGTCCTTCGGCGCGTGCGCGATCTTCGACGGATCGTCGTACAACACCGTCGCATGCCCCCACGACAACTCCGTGCCCTGCCCGTGGACGATCCGGTCGAGTCGCTGCCGGGCCTCGAGCACGTACGGATTGTCCTCCATGGCCCTCAGGTAGTCGCGCAACCGCTCGCGTTCGCGATCGAGCCCGCCCGGCGCCGCATCGTGCCCGACCAGCGTATCGATCGGATACGCATACGGCGAATTCCAGAACGTATCGAATTCCGTCGAGATGTCCTTCACGACCGGGCCGTGAACGACGACGTCGAGATCGCCGAACTCCAGCATCGACGATGCGCCGAAATATTCGTCGCCGATATTGCGGCCGCCGACGATCGCCGCCTGGTTGTCCGCGATCATCGCCTTGTTGTGCATGCGCCGGTTGACGCGCGAGAACTCGAACACGGTGCCGATCTTCTTGAACCGGCGCGTGGCCACCGGATTGAACAACCGGATCTCGATGTTCGGATGCGAGCTGATCTCGAGCAGCTTGCGGTCGTCCGCGTTGGTGCCGAGATCGTCGAGCAGCGCGCGCACGCGCACGCCGCGATCGGCCGCGCGAATGATCGCATCGGCCAGTTCGTGCCCGGTCAGGTCGTCGTGCCAGATGTAGTACTGCAGGTCGAGCGAGCGGTCGGCACGGTCGGCGAGCAACACGCGCGCATCCAGCGCATCGACCGGATCGGTCAGCAAATGGAACGCGTCCTGCCCCGGATGGGCAGCGGCCTGCTGCTGGAACGCAACGCCCAGCCGCGTATTGTCCGTATCGGTGAATGCATGCGTCGGCGCGCGATCGGCCTGCGACGGCAGGCTCGCGCACGCAACGAGCATCAGCAACGACAGAATCGCACCCCACGAACGCAGCATGATCATGTTGGCCGCCCCCAAGGTCGGGCGAAGTCGGATTGTGATTGTTCTGGCTTCCGGCTGCCGGACGAAGCGCGGCACGGGTCCACGGTACGCGCGCTGCGGACCAGCGTGCGACCGGATCGCGCTACAGCATACTTCGATTGATATCGGGGCGGCACGCTTTCGGTGTTTCCGCGGTGGCGAAGATGCGACATGCAGCGTCGGCACGAACGCGTTCAATACGTTCGACACATTCAGGCGGCGCACCAAAGAAAAACCCGCGACGCCGTGCGGCATCGCGGGTTTCGAGGCTTCCCCGGACAACCGTGGAAGCGAATCTGGTGGGCCCCCCGGGAGTCGAACCCGGCACCAACGAATTATGAGTTCGCTGCTCTAACCAAGCATGAGCTAGGGGCCCAGACGAGAAGCAAAGCGTGCTACACGCCACCCCGACAACGAGGCCGGGCCGGCATTGTAACAACAAAGACGACAAAGGGAACGAACGCCACCGGCATCATGCGGATACCGGCGGCGTTCGCGGCACGGAGGCTGGAAATCAGTTCCCTTCGAGGAACGACTTCAGCTTGTCGGAACGGCTCGGGTGACGCAGCTTTCGCAGCGCCTTGGCCTCGATCTGACGGATGCGCTCGCGCGTGACGTCGAACTGCTTGCCGACTTCCTCGAGCGTGTGATCGGTGCTCATCTCGATACCGAAACGCATCCGCAGCACCTTCGCCTCGCGCGGCGTCAGCGAATCGAGCACGTCCTTCACGACGTCGCGCATGCTGGCATGCAGCGCGGCATCCGCCGGCGCGACCGTGTTGGTGTCCTCGATGAAGTCGCCGAGATGGGAATCGTCGTCGTCACCGATCGGCGTTTCCATCGAGATCGGCTCCTTCGCGATCTTCATGATCTTGCGGATCTTGTCTTCCGGCATCTCCATCTTTTCGGCGAGCGTGGCCGGATCCGGCTCGAGGCCGGTTTCCTGCAGGATCTGCCGCGAGATGCGGTTCATCTTGTTGATCGTCTCGATCATGTGAACCGGAATACGGATCGTGCGCGCCTGGTCGGCGATCGAGCGCGTGATGGCCTGACGGATCCACCACGTCGCATAGGTCGAGAACTTGTAGCCGCGACGGTATTCGAACTTGTCCACCGCCTTCATCAGGCCGATGTTGCCTTCCTGGATCAGGTCGAGGAACTGCAGGCCGCGGTTCGTGTACTTCTTCGCGATCGAGATCACGAGACGCAGGTTGGCCTCGGTCATTTCGCGCTTCGCCTGACGCGCCTTCAGTTCGCCGGCCGCCATCTGGCGGTTGGTTTCCTTCAGGTCCTTCAGCGGCAGCACGACGCGCGCCTGCAGGTCGAGCAGACGCTGCTGCTGTTCGCGGATCGCCGGAACGTTACGCGACAGCACCGCGCTGTACGGATGGCCTTCCGCGGCGATCTTCTCGGCCCAGTCGAGATCCGTCTCGTTGCCCGGGAAGCGCGCGATGAATTCCGAGCGCGGCATGCCGCACTTGTCGACGACGATGTGCAGGATCTGACGCTCGACCTGGCGCACTTCGTCCACCTGCGCACGCAGCGTGTCGCACAGGCGTTCGACGGTGCGCGCGGTGAAGCGGATCGTCATCAGCTCGCTCTGGATCGTTTCCTGCGCCTTCAGGTAGGCCTTCGACTTGTAGCCTTCCTTCTCGAACGCGCGGCGCATCTTGTCGAACCACTCGCTGATCTGCGCGAACTTCTCGAGCGACGCGCGCTTGAGGGCTTCGAGCTGGGCGGCGTTGGCCGATGCCTGCGCGGCACCGTCGTCTTCCTCCTCTTCCTCTTCTTCCTCTTCCTCTTCGGCTTCCTCGTCCTCGTTCTCGATGGCTTCCGCTTCCTTCGCGGAGAAGCCGTCCGTATCGGTGGAGTCCGAAGCATTCGGATCGAGCAGGCCGTCGACGAGCTCGTCGACGCGGATCTCTTCGTTCGCGACGCGTTCGGCCATCGCGAGGATGTCGGCGATCGTGGTCGGGCACGCGGAGATGGCCATCACCATGTGGCGCAGGCCGTCCTCGATCCGCTTCGCGATCTCGATTTCGCCTTCGCGCGTGAGCAGCTCGACGGTGCCCATCTCGCGCATGTACATCCGGACCGGATCGGTCGTACGGCCGAATTCCGAATCGACGGTGGACAGCGCGACTTCCGCTTCCTCTTCGACTTCATCGTCCGACGACGCGGCGGGCGCGTTGTCGTTCAGGAGCAGCGTTTCCGCGTCCGGCGCCTGCTCGTATACCGCCACGCCCATGTCGTTGAACGTGCCGATGATGCCCTCGAGGGCTTCGGTCTCGGTGAAGTTGTCCGGCAGGTGGTCGTTGATTTCGGCGTACGTGAGGAAGCCGCGCTCCTTGCCGAGCTTGATCAGCGCGCGCAGCTTCACGCGGCGCTCTTCGAGCTCCTCGGCCGTGCCCGGCGTGCTCGTCGCGAACGCTTCCTTCAGCAGCGCCTTTTCCTTGGCGCGACGATCGCGCACCTTGGATTTGCCCGGTGCAGCCGCGGCTGCGGGCTGCTCGTCGCTCTGATTTGCGTCGTCTTCGACGGATACTTCGTTCAGCTTTTTGGTCATGGAGTTCGCCGTACCGGCTATATCGACTCGCGGCTGCTGGACGACAGCCGGTTGAACCGTGGGTGCATGAGTAGTACGTACTGCCGTTTCGTCCGCGTCGGCAGTCGTGTCCCTTGCGCTTTTCGCACTTGCCCGCTTCGCCGCCGGCTTGGCCGGCCCGGAGTCGGGTCTGGCGGCAGCCCGTGTTCTGGCTGCCGGCGCCGGCGCAGCCTGAGCAGTGCCGGCCGCGGTTTTCTTTCCCGCAGGAGCTGACGTGGCTGAAGACGTTGTCCTGGCGGAAGAAGCAGACTTGGCCGCTGTGACCTTCTTGGTCGGCTCCGTCGAGCCCTTGCCTGTTGCTTTCTTTCCGCCTGTCGTCTTTGCCATCGCGATTCTCGCCTCTGCTTGGAAAACAAACCGCTGGAAACCTTATATTATAGCACGCTGGGGAACCCTCTCTAAGCGCCCCGGCCGCCTACAGCCCGAGCCGACGCTTCATGTCGGTTCGCTGCTGGTTCAATTCCGTCAATTCGGCCAATTCCTCGGGGGTGAAGGTGGATTGCCGCGCCAGCCTGTCCAGCCGGTCGCAGCAGGCGTCATAGCGCATCTTGAGCACTGCCGCCTGCAGCTCCTCCCCCGCAATCCGCTCCTGCTCACGCTGCCGCTCGGGCACCGTCTCGTCTTCCGGATTCTGTAACAGCAAATCGCGGACGTTTTCATCATAGTCCAGAATTTCGCGGAAGATTTCCTCGTAAGTCGCCGCGTTCGAGGACGTCCTCAGGACATCCGACAGCAGCCGGAACTCCGCGCCGTCGCCCAGCGCACGCGCATGATCGACGACTTCCGCGAACAGCTCGCCGATGCGCGGCAGCGCACGCAGGGTCGCAATCTGTTCGTCGTCGAGCTGCGATGCGACGCGCGGATGCATCACCAGCGTGCGCAACGCGCGCTTTTCGCTGTCCGTCACGCGGCGCCGCTCGCTGCGTGCAGGCGCCTGGCGCGGCGCCGCCGCGATACGCGTATCGACGTCCGACAGCGCCGCGACCTCTTCGAACGGGATGTCGAGGCGATCGGCGAACATGTGCATGATCTGCGCGCGCAACGCGTTCGCAGGCAGCGCCTGCAACAGCGGCTTCGCATCGAACAGCGCCTTCGCGCGGCCTTCCGGCTGATCGAGCGCCTTGCCGGCGATTGCTTCGTTCAACAGAAATTGGGACAGCGGCATCGCGCGCTCGACCTGCTCGGAGAACGCGTCCGCGCCGAACTCGCGCACGTAGCTGTCCGGATCGTGCTCGGTCGGCAGGAAAAGGAACCGGATCGTGCGGTTGTCGCCTGCATGCGGCAGGCATGCTTCGAGCGCGCGCCGGGCCGCGCGCCGCCCGGCCGAATCGCCGTCGAAACTGAAAATGACGGTGTCGGTCTGACGCAGCAGCTTCTGCACGTGAATCGGCGTGCACGCGGTGCCGAGCGTCGCGACCGCGTTCGGAAACCCGAGCTGTGCGAGCGCGACGACGTCCATGTAGCCCTCGACGACCAGCACGTACTTGCGCTCGCGAATCGCGAGCCGCGCCTCGAACAGCCCGTACAGCTCGCTGCCCTTGTTGAACAGCGGCGTTTCCGGCGAGTTCAGGTACTTCGGTTCGCCGCTGCCGAGCACGCGGCCGCCGAAACCGATCACCTGCCCCTTCACGTTGCGGATCGGAAACATGATCCGCTCGCGGAACCGGTCGTAGCGGCGCGCAACGCCCTGCGCATCGGTTTTCTCGCTGACGATCACGAGCCCCGCCTCGACGAGCGACTCGTCGCGATAGTCGGGGAACGCGGCCTCGAGGTTCTGCCAGCCGTCCGGCGCATAGCCGAGACCGAAGCGTGCGGCGATCTCGCCGGTCAGCCCCCGGTTCTTCAGGTACTGGATCGCGACGGTCGCGCCGCGCAACTGCTTGCGGTAGTAGTCGCACGCGGCCGTCATCGCGTCGGACAGCGCGGTCGCCACCGATTTCGAAACGGGCGCCGGATAGTCGCCGCCCCCGCCTGCCCCCCCACCGCCGCCGCGCATCGACGGCTCGTGCGGCACGGTCAGGCCGACGGATTGCGCGAGCTCCTGCACGGCTTCCGGGAATGTGAGCCCCGCGTGTTCCATCAAGAAGCCGATCGCAGTGCCGTGCGCGCCGCAACCGAAGCAGTGATAGAACTGCTTGGTCGGGCTAACGGTAAACGACGGGCTCTTCTCGTTATGGAACGGGCACAGCCCCATGAAATTGGCGCCGCCCTTCTTGAGCTGCACGTACCGGCCCACCACGTCGACGATATCGACGCGGTTCAGCAAATCCTGCAGGAACGAATGCGGAATCACCGTGGGATCGAACGAAAAAAGAGGATACGGCGCCCGGCGCACGCATCGCTGGGCGCGCCGGGAACGGGTCTTACTTCGTGAGCGCGGCCTTGACCTGCGCGGAAACGGCCGTCATGTCGGCACGGCCGGCGAGCTTGCCCTTCAGCACGCCCATCACCTTGCCCATGTCCTGCGGGCCGGCAGCGCCGGTTTGCGCGACGGCCGCCTGGACTTCGGCCGCCACCTCGGCGTCGGACAGTTGCGCGGGCATGTAGCCGCCCAGCACGGTCAGTTCGGCCTGCTCCTTCGCGACGAGATCGTCGCGGCCGGCCGCCTGGAACTGGCTGATCGAATCCTTGCGCTGCTTGATCATCTTGTCGATCACGGCCGTGACGCCCGCGTCGTCGAGCGTGACCCGATCATCGACTTCGCGCTGCTTGATCGCGGCCATCAGCAGGCGAATCGTTGCCAGACGCTCGCTTTCCTTCGCGCGCATCGCGGCCTTCATGTCTTCGCTGATCTGCTCTTTCAAACTCATCTTTCACCCGGGATGGAAACGTGAATCCGACGCCCGCGAACGGACGTCAACACAAAAACCCGCTTGGGACAGTGTCTCAAGCGGGTTGCTCGAATCCGGCATCGGCGACTCGCCGCCTGATCGGCTGCGCGATCGCACCCGATCGCGCGGAGTCGCCGGTGCGCCGCTCAGCGAACCGCGCGGCGCCCAATCGTTCAGTACAGCTTCTTCGGCAGCGTCTGGCTGCGAATACGCTTGTAGTGACGCTTCACCGCCGCGGCCTTCTTGCGCTTGCGTTCCGCGGTCGGCTTCTCGTAAAACTCGCGCGCACGAAGCTCGGTCAGCAGACCGTTCTTCTCGATCGTGCGCTTGAAGCGACGCATTGCAACTTCGAACGGCTCGTTCTCTTTAACGCGAATGATCGTCATGATCCGACACGAATAAAGGTTTGCAGGGAAAGACTACCGAGTATAGCAGAGCGACTGCCCAAAGGCACGGAGCCACCCCCGGCGCAACGGCGCGGGCCGGTGCGTCAGGCGCCGCGCGCATACTCGGCCGCGGCCTGCCCGGCCGCCGTGCCGGACGCCCACGCCCACTGGAAGTTGTAGCCGCCGAGCCAGCCCGTCACGTCCACCGCCTCGCCGACGAAGAACAGCCCCGGCACGCGCGCGCTCATCATCGTCGCCGACGACAGCTCGCGCGTATCGACCCCGCCTTTCGTCACTTCGGCCTTCTTGTAGCCTTCGGTGCCGTTCGGCGTGAGCGTCCAGCCGGACAGCGCGTCGCCGATCTGGCGCAGCGTCTTGTCGGGCAGGTCCGCGAGCCGCGCGTCGGCCGCGACGCGATGCGTGTCGAGCCACGCGTGCGCGAGGCGCGACGGCACCCAGTCGGCGAGCAGCGAACCGATCTGGCGCTTCGACGTGCGTTTCGCGTCGAGCAGATCGGCCACCGTGTCGCGCTGCGGCAGCAGGTCGACGCGGATCGGGTCGCCGGGCTGCCAGTAGCTCGAGATCTGCAGGATGCCCGGCCCGGACAGCCCGCGATGGGTCAGCAGCAGATCCTCGACGAATTCGCCGCCGCGCTTTTTGTCGCCGGTCGATACGCGCACTTCGAGCGATACGCCCGACAGCGGCGCGAACGGCGCCCAGTCCTGCGGCGCGAACGTCAGCGGCACGAGGGCAGGCCGCGTATCGACGAGCTTGTGGCCGAACTGCTTCGCGAGCCGATAGCCGAAGTCGGTCGCACCGATCTTCGGGATGGACAGGCCGCCGGTTGCGACGATCAGCGCACGCGCACCGATCGGGCCGGCCTGCTGCGTATCGAGCGTGAAGCCGTCGGACGGCGTATGGCGCACCGCGTCGACGACGACGGGCCGGCGCCACGCGATGCCGCCCGCGTCGCACTCGTGCTTCAGCACGTCGATGATCGCGTCGCTGCCGTGGTCGCAAAAGAGCTGACCCTTGTGCTTTTCGTGCCAGGTCACGCGATGGCGCTTGAGCAGCCCGAGGAAGTCGCGCGGCGTATAGCGCGCCAGCGCCGAGCGCGCGAAATGCGGATTCGACGACAGATAGTTGTCGGGCCCGGCATACAGGTTCGTGAAGTTGCAGCGGCCGCCGCCCGAGATGCGGATTTTCTCGGCGAGCCGCGGCGCGTGATCGATCAGCACGACGCGGCGGCCGAGCTGCCCGGCGACCGCGGCGCTCATCATGCCGGCAGCGCCCGCGCCGATCACGGCGATGTCATAGGTTTCCATGGCGCGGATTGTACCTGCCCGGCATCGTGGCCGGGCCGCTGCCAGCGCCGGCCTGCCCTCGCCTGCTATACTTTCCGGTTACGTCGACCTATCTGCGGCGCGTCCGAAACGGCGCGCCCCGCCCGTACCCATGCTCGTTCTCGGCATCGAAAGCTCCTGCGACGAAACCGGCCTCGCGCTCTACGACACGCAGCGCGGCCTGCTCGCGCACGCGCTCCATTCGCAGATCGCGATGCACCGCGACTACGGCGGCGTCGTGCCCGAGCTCGCGTCGCGCGACCACATCCGCCGCGCGCTGCCGCTGCTCGAGGACGTGATGGCGCAAAGCGGCACGCGCCGCGAGGACATCGACGCGATCGCGTTCACGCAGGGCCCCGGCCTCGCCGGCGCGCTGCTGGTCGGCGCGAGCATTGCGAATGCGCTCGCGCTCGCCTGGAACAAGCCGACCGTCGGCATCCACCATCTCGAAGGCCATCTGCTGTCGCCGTTGCTGGTCGACGAGCCACCGCCGTTCCCGTTCGTCGCGCTGCTGGTTTCCGGCGGCCACACGCAACTGATGCGCGTGACCGACGTCGGCGTCTACGAGACGCTCGGCGAAACGCTCGACGACGCGGCCGGCGAAGCGTTCGACAAGACGGCGAAGCTGATCGGCCTCGGCTATCCGGGCGGCCCCGAAGTCTCGAAACTCGCGGAAACGGGCACGCCGGGCGCGGTCGTGCTGCCGCGCCCGATGCTGCATTCGGGCGATCTCGACTTCAGCTTCAGCGGCTTGAAGACCGCCGTGCTCACGCAGATGAAGAAATTCGAAGCGGCGCAGCTCGAGGGCGAAGCACTCGAACGGGCAAAGGCCGACCTCGCTCGCGGCTTCGTCGATGCGGCCGTCGACGTGCTCGTCGCGAAGTCGCTCGCCGCACTGAAGAAGACGAAGCTCAAGCGCCTCGTGGTCGCGGGCGGCGTCGGCGCGAACCGCCAGTTGCGCGCGGCCCTGTCGGCGGCCGCGGCCAAGCGCGGCTTCGACGTGCACTATCCCGATCTCGCGCTCTGCACCGACAACGGCGCGATGATCGCGCTCGCGGGCGCGCTGCGGCTCGGCCGCTGGCCCGAGCAGGCGAATGCCGACTACGCGTTCACGGTGAAGCCGCGCTGGGATCTCGCGTCGCTCGCACGCTGAATCGCGCAACACAACGCCGCAAGCCGGAAAACAGAAAGGCAGCTCGATTCCGAGCTGCCTTTCTCATTGGCGCGACGAAACGCCGCGGCGTTTATGCAGCGTGCCGCTTGTCGCGCTCGATCAGCGCATACGCGCTGTGATTGTGAATCGACTCGAAGTTCTCGGCTTCGAGCACGTAGGCGACCACGCGCTCGTCCGCATCGAGACGCTGCGCGACATCGCGCACGAGATCCTCGACGAACTTCGGGTTCTCGTACGCACGCTCGGTGACGAACTTCTCGTCCGGACGCTTCAGCAGCCCCCACAGTTCGCACGACGCCTCTTCCTCGGCGATGCGGATCAGCGCCTCGACCGGCAGATCGGCGGCCAGCTCCGCATCGATCGTCACATGCGAGCGCTGGTTGTGCGCGCCGTATTGCGAAATCTTCTTCGAGCACGGGCACAGGCTCGTCACCGGCACGAGCACCTTCAGGAACAGGCGCGTGTCGCCGTTGCGGCTTTCGCCCGCGAGCGTCACTTCATAGTCGAGCAGGCTCTGCACGCCCGACACCGGCGCCGTCTTGTTCACGAAATACGGGAACGTGACTTCGATGCGGCCGGCCTCGGCTTCGAGCTTCACGAGCATCGACGCGAGCATCGCGCGAAAGCGCTCGACCGTCAGCGGCGCGCGATTCTCTTCGAGCAGCGCGACGAAGCGCGACATGTGCGTGCCCTTCTGATCGGCCGGCAGACGGACGTCGAGGTTCCAGACGCCGACGGTCGGTTGCACGTCGCCGCTTTCGGTGCACACCGTCAACGGATGCCGGACCGCCTTCACGCCCACGCGCTGAATCGGGATCTGACGGGTATCCACCGTGCTCTGCACGTCGGGCATCACGAAGGCGGGGTTCATCTGGTTCATCTTGGTTCAATCCTTGTAAGCCGCGCGTCCGACGACGCGCACGCCGCGTCACGCGGCAGCCGGAAAAGCAACATGGGCCCGCAGGCCCATGTTTTCCGCATCAATGAAGACCGGTTACGCCAGTCGCATCGGCACCGCCCGCGGGCGGTGCCGGCTCATGCGACGCGCTTCGCCTGATCGGCGACATCGGCCGCCGGGCTCAGAAAGCGTTCGCGAATCGATTTCGCGATGCCCGCGCCGTCGAGGCCGCATTGCGACAGCAGCTTCGCGGGGTCGCCGTGATCGATGAACTGGTCAGGGAGGCCCAATTGTATTACGGGTCGGATAACCCCACTCTCCATCAGGGCTTCGACGCAGGCCGAGCCCGCGCCGCCCATCACGCAGCCTTCCTCGACCGTGACGAGGTAATCGTGCGTCTCGGCCAGTTCGCGCACGAGCGCCGCATCGACCGGCTTCACGAAGCGCATGTTCGCGACCGTTGCATCGAGCTCCTCGGCGGCGGCGAGCGACGGTGCGACCATCGTGCCGAACGCGAGGATCGCGACGCGCTTGCCTTCCGGCTGCGACGTCCGGCGACGCACTTCACCCTTGCCGAGCGGGATCTCGGTGAATTCCTTCACCGTCGCCACGCCCGTGCCCGCGCCGCGCGGATAGCGCACCGCGGTCGGGTTCGGTTGCTGCAGCGCCGTGTGCAGCATCTGGCGGCATTCGTTTTCGTCGGATGCGGCCATGATCGTCATGTTCGGGATGCAGCGCATGAACGCGAGATCGTACGCGCCCGCATGCGTCGCGCCGTCCGCGCCGACGAGGCCCGCGCGGTCGATCGCGAACACGACCGGCAGATTCTGCAGCGCGACGTCGTGGATCAACTGATCGTAAGCACGCTGCAGGAACGTCGAGTAGATCGCGACGACGGGCTTCAGCCCCTCGGTCGCGAGACCGCCCGCGAACGTCACCGCGTGCTGCTCGGCGATGCCGACGTCGTAGTAGCGATCCTTGAAACGCTTCTCGAATTCGACCATGCCCGAGCCTTCGCGCATCGCGGGCGTGATGCCGACCACGCGCGTATCGCGCTCGGCTTCGTCGCACAGCCACTCGCCGAACACCTGCGTGTAGGTCTTCTTCGCGGGCGTGGCCGACGGCTTGATGCCTTCGGCCGGATTGAACTTGCCGGGGCCGTGATAGAGCACCGGATCGGCTTCGGCGAGCTTGTAGCCCTGGCCTTTCTTCGTCACCACGTGCAGGAATTGCGGGCCGCGCAGTTCGCGGATGTTCTGCAGCGTCGGGATCAGCGAATCGAGATCGTGACCGTCGATCGGGCCGATGTAGTTGAAGCCGAATTCCTCGAACAGCGTGGCCGGCACGACCATGCCCTTCGCATGCTCCTCGAGCTTGCGCGCGAGTTCGAGCACCGGGGGCGCGACGCTCAGCACGCGCTCGACGCCTGCGCGCGCAGCCGCATAGAAGCGGCCCGACATCAGGCGGGCGAGATGGCGATTCAGCGCGCCGACCGGCGGCGAGATCGACATGTCGTTGTCGTTCAGGATCACGAGCAGCTTCGCATCTTCCGACACGCCCGCGTTGTTCATCGCCTCGAACGCCATGCCGGCCGTCATCGCGCCGTCGCCGATCACCGCGATCGAGAAGCGGTCGTCGCCGTTCAGCTGGCTGCCGATCGCCATGCCGAGCGCGGCCGAGATCGACGTGCTCGAGTGCGCGGTGCCGAACGTGTCGTATTCGGATTCGCTGCGGCGCGGGAAGCCCGAGATGCCGTCGTACTGACGCAGCGAATGCATCTGGTCGCGGCGGCCCGTCAGGATCTTGTGCGGGTAGGTCTGGTGACCCACGTCCCAGACGATGCGATCGTTCGGCGTGTTGAACACGTAGTGCAACGCGATCGTCAGCTCGACCGTCCCGAGGTTGGACGACAAGTGGCCGCCCGTCTTCGACACGCTGTCGAGCACGAACGCGCGCAGTTCATCCGCGAGCGGTTGCAGTTGGCGACGATCGAGGCGGCGCAAATCCGCCGGGTCGTCGATGGTTTTCAGCAAGTCGTACATCGTCGTTCCATTGTAGGAAATCAAACGCGCCCGCATTCTTTTGCGCGCACCGTGGCATGTGCGCGGCGGCGGGCTTTCGCGTCAGCTGACCCGGTTCACTACCAGGTCGGCAAGTTCGGCGAGACGCTGTGCGCGTGCGCCGAACGGTTTCAGCGCGTCATGCGCTTCGGCGCGCAGCTGCGCTGCCAGCTCGCGCGACGCCTCGAGACCGAGGATCGATACATAGGTCGGCTTGTCGTTCGCCGCGTCCTTGCCGGCCGTCTTGCCGAGCGTCGCCGAATCGGTCGTGACGTCGAGAATGTCGTCGACGACCTGGAAGGCCAGACCCACGGCCCCCGCGTACACATCCAGCGCGGCCATCGTTTCCGCCGACGGCGTCTCGCCGGCCAGCGCGCCCATCCGCACGGCCGCGCGCAGCAGTGCGCCCGTCTTCATCCGGTGCATCGTCTCGAGCTGCTCGCGCGTCAGCTTCAGGCCGACGCTCGCCAGATCGATCGCCTGCCCGCCGGCCATGCCGATCGAGCCGCTCGCGAGCGCCAGCTCGCGCACGAGCGCCGCCTGCTGCACCGGCGACAGCGCAGCGGCGTCGGTCAGCGCCACGAACGCCTGCGACTGCAGCGCGTCGCCGACCAGCAGCGCCGTCGGCTCGTCGTACTGCACGTGCACGGTCGGCTTGCCGCGACGCAGCGCGTCGTCGTCCATGCACGGCATGTCGTCGTGCACGAGCGAGTAGACGTGGATCATCTCCAGCGCCGCCGCCGCGGCGTTGCGCGCCGCCTCCGTCGCACCGGTCAGCTCGCCTGCTGCATGGCACAGCAGCGGGCGAACGCGTTTGCCGCCACCGAGGACCGCGTAGCGCATCGCCTCGTGAAGTTTCGCGGGCGTCGCGGTTCCAGCCGGCAGATAGTGGCCGAGTGCGTCCTCGACACGGTCAAGCACGGACCGCATCCATTGTTCGAATGTCATAGATCGTCGTCTTCGCCGTCCGTGGCGGCCGTTCCGGACGAAAGCGGCTTCAGCGTCGCGCCGTCGAGCACGCGAACCCGCTGCTCCACTTTCTCGAGCTGCTGTTGGCAAAACGCAACGAGGGTCGCACCGCGACGATACGCCGCCAGCGAATCCTCTAGGCTCAACGCGCCGCCTTCCATCCGGGCAACCAGCGTCTCGAGCTCCGCGAGCGCCATCTCGTAATTGTCCGGCAACGGTTCGGTGCCATTGCCGGGCGGCGTGGCGCCTGGGGATGCGGTTTTCGCCATGGACGAGGGTGTCAAATTTCAAAACAAGTCGGACATTCTACGGCAAAAGAGAATTTTCCGACCTGCCGTCGTGGGCGCCCGCGCACAATTCCGGCCCCATCTCCGACGCACAGTGTGCGCCTTTCGACGGTCGTCCGACAAAAAATTGACACAAATCAGGCACTTAATCCTAGCCTTGCGGGGCGAACCGGGTATAATTCTCCGTTTCCCTAAATCGATTTTTCGATGGTTGGGTTGTTCACTGCTTTCACGCTAACACCGGGAGTGGGAATGTCCAATCTGAGCGATGCGCTTCAGTTGAAGTCGGCTCACAGCCAGCTTCCAGTCACTGCATATTTCGATGAGGCGCTACTCGAGCGCGAGATCGAAACCCTCTTCAAGAAAGGACCTCGTTACGTCGGGCACGAGTTGATGGTGCCCGAGGCGGGAGACTATTTTGCGCTGCCGTCCGAGAAGGAAGGCCGCGTGCTGGTCCGTAACCAGACGAACCAGATCGAACTGCTGTCGAACGTGTGCCGCCACCGGCAGGCGATCATGCTCAACGGGCGCGGCCATGCGCAGAACATCGTGTGCCCGCTGCACCGCTGGACGTACGATCTGGAAGGCCAGTTGCTCGGCGCGCCGCACTTCCCCGACAAGCCGTGCCTGAACCTCGGCAAGAGCCCGCTGCAGAACTGGCAGGGGCTGCTGTTCGAGGCCGAGGGGCGCAACGTCGCGCGCGACCTCGCCCATCTCGGCACGAAGCATCACTTCGACTTCTCCGAATACCAGTTCGATCACGTCGAAGTGCACGAGTGCGATTACAACTGGAAGACGTTCATCGAGGTCTACCTCGAGGATTATCACGTCGTCCCGTTCCATCCGGGCCTCGGCAGCTTCGTGTCGTGCGACGATCTCAAATGGGAGTTCGGCGACTGGTACAGCGTGCAGACGGTCGGCGTGCACAACGCCCTCGCGAAACCGGGCAGCGCGACTTACCGGAAATGGCACGAGCAGGTGCTGAAGTTCCGCAACGGCGTGCCGCCGGAGTTCGGCGCGATCTGGATGGTCTACTACCCGGGCCTGATGATCGAGTGGTATCCGCACGTGCTGGTCGTGTCGTGGCTGATTCCGCGCGGGCCGCAGAAGACGACCAACATCGTCGAGTTCTATTACCCCGAGGAAATCGCGCTGTTCGAACGCGAATTCGTCGAGGCCGAGCGTGCCGCGTATATGGAAACGGCCGTCGAGGACGACGAGATCGCGATGCGGATGGATGCAGGCCGCCGCGCGCTGATGGCCCGCGGCGAGTCGCAGGTGGGCCCGTACCAGAGCCCGATGGAAGACGGCATGCAGCACTTCCACGAGTTCCTGCGGCGCCACCTCGGCGAGCTCTGACGCAGGTGCGGCGCGTTGGCGCCGCACGGCCGCCGGCAAACGAAAAGACGGGCTTCGGCCCGTCTTTTTTTGTTTAGACTTGGAGTGTCAGGCCATTTGCACTCCAGGGAGCCGTCATGCCACACACTCACTACACCACGCTCATTTCCGCCGCCAATCTCGCCGAGCGCCTGGCCGCGGCGCCCGGCAGCGTCGCGCTGTTCGACTGCCGTTTCGATCTCGCCGATCCCGGCGCCGGCGAAGCCGCCTACGCGGCGGGCCACCTCCCCGGCGCGCACTATCTTCATCTGGACCGCGACCTGTCGGGCCGCAAGACGGGCACCAATGGCCGCCATCCGCTGCCGACCCGCGACGCGCTCGCGACGCTGCTCGCCAGCCGCGGCCTCAAGCAGGGTCAGCAGGTCGTCGCGTACGACGCGCAAGGCGGCGCGTACGCGGCGCGCCTGTGGTGGCTGCTGCGCTGGCTCGGCCATGATTCGGTTGCCGTGCTCGACGGCGGCCTGCAGGCCTGGGAAGCGGCCGGCCAGCCGCTGACGACCGACGTGCCGCAACCGGCCGCCGGCGACTTCCGCTCAGCCACGCCGCTCGAATCGACGGTCGATGCAGCGGCCGTGCTCGCGAACGTGTCGTCGCCCTCGCGCGTCGTGATCGATGCCCGCGCACCGGATCGGTATCGCGGCGAAAATGAAACGATCGATCGGGTGGGTGGCCACATTCCGGGGGCGCGCAACCGCTTCTTCAAGGACAACCTGACCGCCGACGGCCGCTTCAAGACCGGCCATGAATTGCGCGAGGCATTCACGACCGTGCTGGCCGGCACCGAGCCGAACCGCGCGATCCTGCAATGCGGCTCCGGCGTCACCGCATGCCACAACGCGCTGGCGCTGGAAGTGGCGGGCCTGCACGGCGCGTCGCTGTACCCCGGCTCGTGGAGCGAGTGGAGCGCCGATCCGTCGCGACCGATCGCGACCGGCCCGAATCCTTGAGCCCCCGCGCTGCGCGACGAGGATGAAGCGGCGGCCGGTGCCGCGGCGGCAGTTGCCGCCGCTCGCCGCTTACATCACGCCGTACTTGTGGAACCACTCGATCGCGCGCTTCCAGCCGTCCTCGGCATCACTTTTCACGTAACTCGGCCGGTAGTCGGCGAAGAACGCGTGACCGGCATCCGGATACACGACGATCTCCGATTCGCGCGCGAGCTTCGAATCGCTCGCCTGGATCGCCTTGCGCATGTCCGCGAGCGACGCCTGCGTGATGTTCTGATCCTTCTCGCCGTACAGCCCGAGCACGGGCACCTTCAGCAACGACGCGTGGTCGACCGGGTTGAACGGCGTCATCTCGTCGGTCTTGCCTTCGACGAATCCGTACCACGCCACGGCCGCCCGCACGTGCGGATTGTGTTCCGCATACAGCCACGCCTGGCGGCCGCCCCAGCAGAACCCGGTCACGCCGAGACGCGTCAGGTCGCCGCCGTTCTTGCCGGCCCACGCGACGGTCGCATCGAGATCCTCGGTGACCTGCCGGTCCGGCACCTTGCTGATGATGTGGTCGTAAAGCTCCTTCATGGTCGGATACTTCGCCGCGTTGCCCTGCCGGGCGAACAGGTCGGGCGCGATCGCGAGATAGCCGAGCTTCGCGAAGCGCCGGCACACGTCGGCGATATGCGCGTGCACGCCGAAAATCTCGTGAATCACGATGACGACCGGCAGGTTCGTCTTGTCGACCGGCTGGGCGCGATAAGCCGGCACGCTCGCATCGCCCGAGCGGATCTCGATGGTGTCGACGTCCAGCCCTGCGCTGTCGGTCGTGACCGTCTGCGCCGACACGGGCAGCACGGCCGCCGCGAAGGTACCGCCCAACGCGGCCTGCATGAACTTGCGGCGCGAGAACGGGACATGGGGGACCAGGCTGTCGACTTCGGGTTTCAACATGAATGCACTCCTCGATTGGGCGCCGCCGTCACGATCGCGGATACGCCATGACGGGGCATCGCACCGGCGCACGGCGCGGATGTCGCGGCGGTTGGCACTCCGCCGCAAACGAAAACCCGGACAAGATGCCCAATAATCCGTTGTCGCGTCAACTGTCGGATGTGTAAGACTCGATTACGACGCGTGGCGGCGATCGAATCGACACCGCGTGGCAGCCTTCCAACGGCCTGCCGAATCACCGCGCGGTTGCGCCTATCGACGTGCATCGCGCGACCGAATCCTTGCGAATCGAAAAGAAAAACGGGCGGCGAACGCGCGCGACGTGCGCATTCTCCACCCGCTCCGCATGCGAGTACACGAGTACGCGCTCAGTGCAGCTTCACGCGCGGCAGCGTCGTGCGCCGCAGCCAGTGCGCGACCGTGTCGAGCATCATCCGCGGATAACCGTGCAGCGCCGCGACGTGCAGCCGGTACAGCGACATGTACATGAAGCGCGCGAACAGCCCTTCGATCAGCATGTTGCCGCCGATCAGCCCGCCCATCAGATTGCCGACCGCGCTGAAGTGACCGAGCGACACGAGCGAACCGAAATCGCGATACGTGAACTCGGGCAGCGGGCGCCCCTCGAGCCGGCAGCCGATCGCCTTCAGCAGGAAGCTCGCCTGCTGGTGCGCCGCCTGCGCGCGCGGCGGCACGTTGCGCTCGTTGCCGGGCCATGCGCAGGCCGCGCAATCGCCGAGTGCGAACACGTTGTCGTCGGTGAAGGTCTGCAACGTGCGGCGCACGTCGAGCTGCCCGAGCTTGTTGACCTGGAGGCCGTCGAGGTGCGACAGCACGGACGGCGCCTTGATGCCGGCCGCCCAGACCGTCAGGTCCGCGCGCACGACCTTGCCGCTCGCGGTATGCACGAACCCGGGCGCCACCTCGGTCACGCGCTCGCCGAGCATCAGCCGCACGCCGAGCTTCTCGAGCAGTTCGGCCGTCGCCGCCGACACGCGCTCCTGCAGTGCCGGCAGAATCCGCGGCCCCGATTCGATCAGCACGATGCCGACGTCGTTGCGCGGATCGAGCTTGTGCAGCCCGTACGCGGACAGCACCTGCGCGGTATTGCGCAGTTCCGCCGACAGCTCGACGCCCGTCGCGCCGCCGCCGACGATCACGACCTGGATGCGCGGCTCGGCCGCCCCGCCGGGCGCGGTCGGCACCGGCGCCTGGTGCTCGGCACGCATGCATGCCGCGATCAGCCGCTTGCGGAAGCGTTCGGCCTCCCCGACCGTATCGAGTGCGATCGCGTTTTCCGGTGCGCCCTGCACGCCGAAGAAGTGGGTCGTGCTGCCGATCGCGATCACGAGCGTGTCGTATTCCAGCTCGCGCGCCGGCAACAGTTCCGCGCCGTCGCTGTCGTTGAGGGGCGACAGCATGAGACGCTTCGCCGCGCGGTCGAGCCCGGACAGCTCGCCCTGCTGGAACTCGAAGCCGTGCCAGCGCGCCTGCGCCGCATATTCGAGCTCCTGCGTGAACGGGTCCATGCTGCCGGCCGCGACCTCGTGCAGCAGCGGTTTCCAGATGTGTGTCGGATTGCGGTCAACGAGCGTGACAAGCGCACGCGCGGGACGATTGCCGCGCGCGCCGTAACGATCGCCGAGCCGCGTCGCCAGTTCCAGGCCGCCCGCGCCTCCGCCTACGATGATGATCCGATGCATCCGATTCCCCCTTTGCGATTCGAAACTGCTGCCGCCGGATGAAGCAAACGCGATGCATTCGCGCCGTCCGGTGGATTAACCGGTTCGGACATCATCGATGTGCAGTTCGAAACACCTCGATGCGGCCGATCCGGAACGCGGGGCGCGCCGCCCCGCGTCAATGACATGACTGACATGCATTGTCCGGGAGCTTGCGCGTTGACCACAAGCAAACCATCTCGATATTTGGCATCCCTGCAACAATATGCCGCGGGAAACGGGGCGCGCTCGGGGGTGCGTCAGTGTGCCTCTTCCCAGTTCGCGCCGGCGCCCACTTCGGCAACCAGCGGCACCTTCAGCTTCGCGACGCCGCACATCATTTCCGGCAATTTCTCGCGCACCAGCGACAGCTCGCTTTCGGGCACCTCGAGCACCAGTTCATCGTGCACCTGCATGATCATCCGCGACGCAAGCCGGTCACGCGTGAGCCATTCGTCCACCGCGATCATCGACAGCTTGATCAGGTCGGCCGCCGTGCCCTGCATCGGTGCATTGATGGCCGCGCGCTCGGCCGCCTGGCGGCGCGGCCCGTTGCCGCCGTTGATCTCTGGCAGCCACAGGCGGCGACCGAAAACGGTTTCGACGTAGCCCTTCTCCTTCGCGGTCGCGCGCGTGTCTTCCATGTACTGCGCGACGCCCGGATAGCGGGTGAAATAGCGGTCGATATAGAGCTTCGCCGCGTCGCGCGTGATGCCGAGGTTCGACGCGAGCCCGAACGCGCTCATCCCGTAGATGAGCCCGAAGTTGATCACCTTCGCGATCCGGCGCTGGTCGGAATTGACCTCCAGCGGCGTCACGCCGAACACTTCGGCGGCCGTCGCGCGGTGGATGTCCTCGCCCTGCGAGAACGCGCGCAGCAGCGACGCGTCGCCCGAGATATGGGCCATGATCCGCAATTCGATCTGTGAATAGTCGGCCGACACGATCCGATGGCCCGGCGCGGCGATGAACGCCTCGCGGATGCGCCGGCCTTCGGCCGTGCGCACCGGAATGTTCTGAAGATTGGGGTCGTTCGACGCAAGGCGGCCCGTCACCGCAACCGCTTGCGCATAATTCGTGTGCACGCGGCCGGTGGCGGGGTTCACCATGCGCGGCAGCTTGTCGGTATAGGTCGACTTCAGCTTCGACAGCCCGCGATGCTCGAGCAGCAGCTTCGGCAGCGGGTAGTCCTCGGCCAGCTTCTGCAGCACTTCCTCGTCGGTCGACGGCGCGCCGCTCGGCGTTTTCTTCACGACCGGCAACTGCAGCTTCTCGAAGAAAATCTGCCCGATCTGCTTCGGCGAGCCGAGATTGAATTCGCCGCCCGCCAGTTCGTACGCCTGCCCTTCGAGCTCGATCAGACGCGTCGCAATTTCGGTGCTCTGCGCCTGCAGGCGCGCATCGTCGATCAGCACGCCCGTACGCTCCATCTTGCGCAGCACGAGCGACACCGGCATCTCGATCTCGCGATACACACGCTCGAGGCCCGGCTCGCGCGCGACCTGCGGATACAGCGCGTGATGAAGCTGCAGCGTGATGTCGGCGTCTTCGGCCGCGTATTCGGCGGCCTGCGCGAGCGCCACTTCGTCGAAACCGATCTGCTTCGCGCCCTTGCCGGCCACGTCCTCGTACTTGATCGTCTTGACGCCCAGATGACGCAGCGCGAGGCTATCCATGTCGTGCGTGCGATGCGATTCGACCACGTACGATTCGAGCAGCGTGTCGTGTTCGATGCCGTTCAGTTCGATGTCGTAGTTCGCGAGCACCTGTGCGTCGTACTTCAGGTGCTGGCCGACCTTCTTGCGATCGGCCGATTCGAGCCACGGCTTCAGGCGCGCGAGCACTTCGTCGAGCGGAAGCTGCTCGGGCATGTCGGGGCCGCGGTGCGCGACCGGAAGGTAGGCCGCCTTGCCCGGCTCGACCGAGAACGACAGGCCGACGAGCCGCGCAAGCATCGGGTCGAGCGCGGTGGTCTCGGTGTCGAACGCGGTCAGCGCGGCCGCATCGATCTTCGCGTACCACGCGTCGAACTGCTCCCACGTCTGGATCGTGTCGTATTCGCGCACGGCGTCGGTCGCGATCACCGGTGCCGGCTCGCCTTCCGGCGCATCGGCGCCGCCGCCTTCCGCGGGTGCGCTGTCGACTTCGCGCAGCCAGGTCTTGAAGCCATAGCGCGCGAAGATGTCGCGCAGCAGCTCGCGCGCCTCGCCGTCGCTCTTCAGCGATGCTTCGATCGATTCGAGATGCGGCGCGAGATCGCAGGCCGTCTCGACCGTCACGAGCTTGCGGCCGAGCGGCAGGAACTCGAGTGCGCGGCGCAGGTTGTCGCCGACCACGCCCTTGATCTCGGCCGCGTGTTCGATCACGCCGTCGAGGCTGTCGTATTGCGACAGCCATTTCACGGCCGTCTTCGGCCCGCATTTCTCGACGCCCGGCACGTTGTCGACGGTGTCGCCGATCAGCGCGAGGTAGTCGATGATCCGCTCGGGCGGCACGCCGAACTTCGCGATCACGCCGTCGCGGTCGAGCGTCTCGTTGGTCATCGTGTTGACGAGCGTGACGCGCTCGGTCACGAGCTGCGCGAGATCCTTGTCGCCGGTCGACACGATCACGTTCATTCCGTGCTGCTCCGCTTCGCGCGCGAGCGTGCCGATCACGTCGTCGGCCTCGACGCCTTCGACCATCAGCAGCGGCCAGCCGAGCGCGCGCACGGCGCCGTGGATCGGCTCGACCTGCAATGCGAGGTCGGGCGGCATCGACGGACGGTTTGCCTTATAGTCGGCATAAAGGTCGTCGCGAAACGTCTTGCCCTTTGCATCGAACACGCAAGCGCTATACTCTGCACTGACTTCCTTGCGCATACGGCGCAGCATGTTGATGATTCCGTAGAGCGCTCCGGTCGGCTCCCCGCCAGGGCCACGCAAATCAGGCATCGCATGGTAAGCCCGATACAGATAGCTCGAACCGTCAACCAATAGCAGGGTCTTACCTTCCAGATTTCGTTCTTCAGGCATTATGAACAAGAGAAAAGTGATTCCGAGTCTGCGTTCGCTCGCAGATCAAGAACGCGCGACGGCCAAGAAGGCGCGCGCATCGTGGCAGATGTTCACGATTATGGCAGAGTTTATCGAGGCGACCGAGTACCTGTCGGAGATCCGCCCGGCCGTCAGCATCTACGGTTCTGCCCGCCTCAAACCCGACACGCCGCACTACAAGCTCGCCGCGCAAATCGCGCGCAAGCTGTCGGACGCCGGCTTCGCCGTGATCTCCGGTGGCGGCCCCGGCATCATGGAAGCCGCGAACAAGGGTGCGCACGCCGGCAAGGCGCCGTCGGTCGGCCTGAACATCGAGCTGCCGCACGAGCAGGCGGGCAATCACTATCAGGACATCTCGCTGCGCTTCCGCCACTTCTTCACGCGCAAGGTCACGTTCGTGAAGAACTCGGATGCGGTGATCGTGATGCCGGGCGGCTTCGGCACGCTCGACGAGCTGTCCGAAGTGCTCACGCTGATCCAGACGAAGAAGTCGCGCCTCGTGCCGATCATCCTCGTCGGCAGCGAGTTCTGGCAGGGGCTGCTGCAATGGTTCCGCGATCAACTGATTCCGATGGGCCTGATCAATCCGGAAGACATGGATCTGATGCAGGTGATCGACGATCCCGACCAGGTGCTGGATGCCGTGCTCGCGTTCTACGAGGACAGCGGCGAGGAAGAAGGCTCGGATGACGAAGATCATCCGCCGCGCCCGGAAGAAGACCGGATGTTCTATTTGTAACCGGTCAATGACGACAGCCGGCCCGACGGCCGGTGTCGTGCTTTTCAACTATGGACCTCGCGATCCGGCGGCCCGCCGGGCGTGATTTTGTAACGCGAGGTTAATGCCCGTTCGCCGCCGCGCGCGGTCGAATGTCAAATCCCCGCAGTCGGCGCTGCGCCATGTCGCGGGATCGCCCATACCGGCGGCCCGTCACTGTCAAATGGATGACCGGTCGCGCGCCTGCGCACCGCCAATCCTCCGTAATAATCACGACTCGCCTTTTCCATCGCGCGCCAGCACACTTCATCGTGTCGGCGCGGCGATCCCCCGGTGGAACGGTCCCCCTCGCTTCCATCGCGTCGCGCCGGCCCATTCATCACCCCACCACGGAAAAGAACATGCAACGCTCGCTGATCGCCCTCGCCTTCGCCGGCCTCGGCCTTTCGCTGTCCGGCCTCGCTCACGCCGTCAACGTCGACGTCAACATCGGCACGCCCCCGCCGGTCGTCGTCGCGCCCGCACCCGTCGTGGTCGCACCGGCGCCGGCGGTCATCGTCGGCTGGCACGGCGACCGCTACTGGGATGGCCGCCGCTACTGGGAACGCCGCGAGTGGGAAGATCACGAGCGTCATCGCGGTCATGGCGGCTATCACTGCCCGCCGGGGCACGCGAAAAAGGGCGAGTGCTGAGCGCCCAAGTACGGGGCCATCCGGCCTTCGTATCGAAACGAAAAGAACGAGGCCGCACGCGAACCCGGGTTCGCGTGCGGCCTTTGTCGTGACGGACGCCGTTGCGCGGTGTCGTTACTGAAACGCCACTTCCGCGAAGCTTCTCAGCTTGCGGCTATGCAGCTTGTCGAGCCCGTTCGTGCGCAGGATCTCCATCGCCTTCACGCCGATCTGCAGATGCTGGTCGACCTGCCCGCGATAGAACGTGTCGGCCATGCCCGGCAGCTTCAGTTCACCGTGCAGCGGCTTGTCCGACACGCACAGCAGCGTGCCGTACGGCACCCGGAAGCGGAAGCCGTTCGCGGCGATCGTCGCGCTTTCCATGTCGAGCGCGATCGCGCGGCTCTGCGACAGCCGCTGCACGGGCTCGCGATGGTCGCGCAGCTCCCAGTTGCGGTTGTCGACGCTCGCGACCGTGCCGGTGCGCATCACGCGCTTCAGTTCCGCGCCTTCGAGCCGCGTGACCTCGGCCACGCCGCGCTCGAGCGCGAGCTGCACTTCGGCCAGCGCCGGAATCGGCACCCACAGCGGCAGGTCGGCGTCGAGCACGTGATCCTCCCGCACGTAACCGTGCGCGAGCACGTAGTCGCCGAGACGCTGCGTGTTGCGCAGCCCCGCGCAGTGACCGAGCATCACCCACGCGTGCGGACGCAGCACCGCGATGTGATCGGTGATCGTCTTCGCGTTCGACGGGCCGACGCCGATGTTGACCATCGTGATCCCGCTGCCGTCCGCGCGCTTCAGGTGATACGCGGGCATCTGCGGCAGGCGCGGCGGCGCTGTGCCCTCGGCCGGTTCGCCGCCGAGGTTCGCGTTGTACGTGACGACGTCGCCCGGCTCGACGAACGCGCTGTACTCGCTGCGGTACGCGCGCACCTCGGGGTCGTCGCTTTCCGTCATCAGCGTACGGCCGAGCTTCACGAACTCGTCGATGTAGAACTGGTAGTTCGTGTACAGCACGTAGTTCTGGAAGTGCGTGGGCGACGTCGCCGTGTAGTGGCGCAGCCGGTGCAGCGAGAAGTCGACGCGTGCGGCCGTGAACAGCGCGAGCGGATGCGGCTCGCCCGGGGCCGGTTCGAACGTGCCGTTGACGATGCGATCGTCGAGATACGACAGATCGGGCGTGTCGAAGATGTCGCGCATCGCGAGCAGGCGGTCGCGATCGAGTTCGCCCTCGAGATGAATGCCTTCCGGAAAGGCGAAATGGATCGGAATCGGCTGCGACGACACGCCGATCTCGATCTTCACATGGTGGTTCTTCGACAGCAGGCGCAGTTGCTCGCGGTAGTAGTTCGCGAAGAGATCGGGGCGCGTGACCGTCGTCTCGAATACGCCGGGGCCCGCGACGAAGCCGTACGAGCGGCGCGAATCGACGTGCGTGTTGACGTCGGTGCGGATCCGCACGAACGGATAGCACGCGCGCACGTGCTCGGTGATCGGTTCGTGGCGGCGATAGCGCGCAAACGCATCGCGCAGGAAGCCCGTATTCGTGTCGTAAATGGCGGACAGCCGCGCAACGGCGGCGATCGGATCGTCGAAAGCCTCGACCGACGGGCTTTCGGGCGACAGCACACGGTGCCGGCGGCTCAAATCGTTCTTCATTTTCATCACCTCGTCTGATCCGACGACATTACCACGGAACCCCGTCGCCTTTATGGCTGCCCCTGCGCGCGCCAGGGCCGGATGGCGCGCAGTATTTGCTAAAATCGGTGGGTTCACTGGAGACTCATCATGAAGCCGCTCATTTTCGTCGCCGCTGCCGTCGCGTTTGCCGCCGCCAGCGTCGCTCACGCCGCCGGCGGCACGCCTGACGCCGACGCGCAGGCCCGGGCCGAGGCCAACGAAGCCGCCGGCCTGCCCGATCTCCGCAAGATCAACCGGCCGGGCGCCGAAGTCACGTCGAAAGTCGACTTCGCCGACATCCGCCGCACGCCGAGCTTCCACGAAAAGAGCAAGAACGGCACCGAAGTCACCGAGTACCGCGACCGCGGCAAGCCGGTCGAGATCGACGTGAAGTCGAACTTCGGCACGCGCTACCAGATGAGCTCGACGCCCGACACGTCGCCGAAGCCGCACGACGCGGGCATCCCGATCACGCGCCTGCCGTCGCTGAACCTGCGCTACTGATTCCGTGGCGCCGCGCACCGATCGCGCCGCGCCGCCCCTTCACCTGCTGTCGCGATGCACGCCGCCCGCGTGCCGACACCCTGACCTGACGCATCCCGCATGGCCGTTTTCACCGCTGTTTCCGACTCCGATCTCGCGCAATGGATGCGCCACTACGAACTGGGCGACGTGCTTGCGTTCCGCGGCATTCCGTCCGGTATCGAAAACAGCAATTTCTTCCTGACGACGACGCGCGGCGAATACGTCCTCACGATCTTCGAAAAGCTCACGGCGCAGCAACTGCCGTTCTATCTCGACCTGATGCGCCATCTGGCCGCCCACGGCGTGCCGGTGCCGGACCCGGTCCCGCGTGACGACGGCGCGTTGTTCGGCGAACTGCACGGCAAGCCGGCCGCGATCGTCACGAAGCTCGACGGCGCGGCCGAACTCGCGCCGGGGGTCGAACACTGCATCGAGGTCGGGCAGATGCTCGCGCGTCTGCATCTGGCCGGGCGCGACTACCCGCGCAGCCAGCCGAACCTGCGCAGCCTGCCGTGGTGGCAGGAGAACGTGCCGGCCATCGTGCCGTTCATCACGGACGCGCAACGCACGCTGCTCGAAGGCGAACTCGCGCACCAGGCCGGCTTCTTCGCGTCGGACGACTATGCGGCGCTGCCGGGCGGGCCGTGCCATTGCGACCTGTTCCGCGACAACGTGCTGTTCGCCCATGCGGCGCCCGGCACGGGCCACGAGGTGCGCCTCGGCGGCTTCTTCGACTTCTACTTCGCGGGCTGCGACAAGTGGCTGTTCGACGTCGCGGTGACCGTCAACGACTGGTGCGTCGACCTCGCGAGCGGCGTGCTCGACGTCGCGCGCGCCGATGCGCTGCTGCGCGCATACCAGACGGTCCGGCCGTTCACGGCCGAGGAACGGCGCCACTGGAGCGACATGCTGCGCGCCGGCGCATACCGCTTCTGGGTGTCGCGCCTGTACGACTTCTACCTGCCGCGCGCGGCCGAGATGCTCAAGCCGCACGACCCCGGCCATTTCGAACGCATCCTGCGGGAGCGTATCGCGCATACGCCCGCGCTTCCCGAGATCCAAACCGCATGCAACTGATCGAAGTGCCCGCGAAAACGGGCTATGTCTGGTTCCGTCAAGGCATCTGGCTGTTCCGCCGGAATCCTCTCGCGTTCATCACGCTGTTCTTTACGTACCTGCTCGCCATTACGCTGGTGTCGAAGGTGCCCGTGATCGGCTCGGCGCTGCCGCTGGTGTTCATTCCCGGCATCGCGGTCGGTTTCATGGCCGCGTGCCGCGACACGGTGGCCGGCAAGACCGTGATGCCGACGATTCTCGTCGACGGCTTTCGCTCGTACGGCACCGTCGCGACCCAGCGGCTGCTCGCGCTCGGCGCGATCTACGTCGCGTCGATGGTGCTGGTGTTCGCCGCTTCGTCGTTCGTGGACGGCGGCGCGCTGTTCCACGTGATGATGGGCGCGGCCGACGAAGCGAACACGACGCCCGAGACGCTGGCCGCGCAAGGCACGCTCGGCGCGTTGTTCTTCGCGACGCTGCTCTATCTGCCGGTCTCGATGCTGTTCTGGTTCGCGCCGGTGCTGGTTGCGTGGCATGACGTCCCGCCCGCGAAGGCGCTGTTCTTCAGCGTCGTCAGTTGCTGGCGCAATCGCGGCGCGTTCGTCGTGTACGGCGCGCTGTGGTTCGGCGTCGCGCTCGGCACGTCGCTCGCGCTGTCGCTGCTGCTGCAGGCGCTCGGCGCCGGCGCGTATGCGCTGACGATCATGATGCCGGTGACGATCATCATCGTCACGATGCTGTACTGCTCGTTCTACGCGACCTATCGCGGCTGCTTCGGCGTGCAGGAACCGGGCGCGACCACGACGATGTCGGGCCGCTGACCCTTCCCCGGCCGGCGCATGTCGCCGGCCATCTCGCCGTTTCTCGCGCCGGCTCGTCGCCCGGCGCGCCTTGACCTCTCCCCTTTTTCCGCTATCGACCCGCATCCGGTCGCCCTGTTCAATCCGGTCTTTTGGGCGCAAAATAATTTGCGTACAAATCGTTCGCGCATCCGCCGCGTTTCCCCGAATCATGGATCGCCTGCCTCCGCTGCCCCAGACGCTCGACGAGCAACTGTGCTTCGCGCTTTACTCGACTTCGCACGCGATGACGAAGGCGTACAAGCCGCTGCTCGACAAGCTGTCGCTGACCTATCCCCAATATCTCGCGATGCTCGTGCTATGGGAACGCGACGACATGGCCGTGAAAGACATCGCCGCGCGGCTCGATCTCGATCCGGCCACGGTCACGCCGCTGCTCAAGCGGCTGGAAGCGCTCGGCTACGTGGAACGCGTGCGTAGCGCGGCCGACGAGCGCGTCGTCAACGTGCGCGTGACGCCGGAAGGCCGTGCGCTGAAGGATCGCGCGCGCTCGGTGCCCGCCGATCTCTTTTGCGCGATGCAGCAAACCCCCGAGTTCCTGATCAGGCTGCGCGCCGATCTCCAACAATTGCGCGACGCGTTGTCGGCAGCCAACGAACGCTGACGTTCGAGCGCCGAGCGACCTGAGCGGCGCCATCGGGTTTTTCTTTCAAATTTCATTTGCACACTAATGATTTGTGTTCTATATTTTTCTCGTGGCCGGCGACGCCCCGTCTTGCCGGACCGCTTTTCTCCCCTTTTCCCGACAGGAGCTGCACGATGAACATTCTGTACAAGACCGGCGCCACGAGCACGGGCGGCCGCGACGGCCGCGCGGTATCCGCCGACCACAAGCTGGAAGTGAAGCTCGCCGCGCCGCGCGAACTCGGCGGCACGGGTGCGGAAGGCACGAATCCGGAGCAACTGTTTGCCGCAGGTTACTCGGCCTGTTTCCTGAGCGCGATGAAATTCGTCGCGGGTCAGAACAAGCAGACGCTGCCGGCCGATACGCAGGTCACGGCAGAAGTGGGCATCGGGCCGAACGATGCCGGCGGCTTCGGGCTCGACATCGAACTGCGCGTATCGCTGCCGGGGCTCGACAAGGCCGACGCGCAGACGCTGGTCGACAAGGCGCACCACGTGTGCCCGTATTCGAACGCCACGCGCAACAACGTACCGGTGCGCCTGACGGTCGTCTGACGCGACGCAGGTTCAGCGGAATGCAAAAAGGGCGCGTGCAGCACCATGCCGCACGCGCCCTTTTGCGCGAATCGTCGAAATGGCGGGCCGGCAGGCCCGCGTGCGCCGCTTAGCGCGCGCCGAACGAATACGGGCGGTTCAGTGCCGCGTCGCGATCGATCTTGCGCATGCGGAATTCGAGATCGTAGATGTCGGTGGCTTCGGCCAGGTACGCGTCGGCGCGCTCTTTCGCGGCCTTTTCAGCATTCTTGGTCAGCATCAGGAAGAGGTGGCTCAGCAGGTACATGTTCGATCTCGCAAAGGTCTGGACTAGGGTTTTCCCTAATTATAGGGAAAACCCTAGTCTTTGGCCAGCGTCGATCAAACGGTGCGTCGTTCGGTCGCCACAGTGCGACGATTGGTTTCGAAAAAGGCCCAGATCATCGCGCTTGCGTCGGGGCCGACTGCCGCGTGAAACGGCACGGCTTCGTCGCCGCCGGCCCATGCGTGATCGAGCCCTTTCACGTGGCAAAGCCGCACGACCGGCTCGCCGTCGCGGCATACGTCGGTAATCCGCGCGCCCGTTTCGCGCGTCTCGACCCGCTCGCCGCCGCGCAATGCACCCCGGCTGTCGGCGAGCCCGTTCAGGCGCATGAACTGCACGGCCAGTTGGTCGGCATTCTTCGGCGCGACGACCCGATCGCCGTCGCCCTGGACGATCAAGGCCGGCATGCCCGGATACGCGCCGGCGTCGACCAGCGTATCGACCGCCGCAGCCGGGTTCTGCCGCAGGCCGCGCCGCATCACGTCCATCGCCGTGATGCCGGAATTCGCCTCGCCCAGCGCGGGGCCGGAGTGCAACGCGACCGCCGCGAAGCGGTCCGGATGGTGCAGCGCAAGAAGCGACGCGAGGCCCGCGCCAGCCGACAGCCCCGCGACATAGACGCGCGACGCGTCGAAGCCGTGCTCGTCGACCAGCGCGTCGACCAGCGACGCCACCGCGTCCGCCTCGCCCCGCCCCGCGCGGTCGGTGTCCTCATACCAGTGCCAGCAACCATGCGCGTGCGCACGCAGCGACTGCTCCGGATACAGCACCGCGAAACCGTGCTTGTCGGCCAACAGGTTCATCCGCGTGCCTTGCGCGAATTCGTCGACGGACTGCTTGCAGCCGTGCAGCATCACGACGAGCGGCATCGCGTCACGCCGGCGGCCGGGCGGCACATAGAGCCCGTACGCGAGGTTCTGGACGAGGCGGCCGAGCGCCGGCGCCATCGGATGTTCGCCGCGCGTCCATTCCCCCGCCGCCCAGGCGGCCGCGCGCGGCCGCACGCGCGATTCGCGCGGCTGGGACGGATCGAGCACGGCAGGAGAGGCCACGGCCTCGAGTGCATCGCGGGTGATGCGCTGCGCATCGCGCGCCGCTCGCTTGGCGACCGGAGACAGCATGCGTTTCATGCCGCCCAGCCACACCTTGGTCAGACTTTTGGTCATCGATCGGGCTCGCAGTCAGGAAAAATAGGGGCGCCATCAGAGCACCGCAACGGATGCATCGTTCGACTTTGTGCAATGCACCATAGCATTGTTTCCAGGATTTTTCCTGCGCGTCGATCGTTCCCGATGGTGCAAAAAACGGGCCTCATGCGGACGCGGCGCTATACTGAGGCTTCGTCGCTTGTATCCGTTGTAGTCGTTCTTCCCGGCTCGCGCGTTGATTTAAGCATTGTCCCCGCCTTCGTCCGCCCCCTTCCCGATGTTCGACCTGCCCGCTCACCTGTGGATCATGATCACCGCGTTCGGCGGCGCCGGCCTGACCTTGCCGCTCGCGATCACGATCGCCGTCTGGCTCGCGCTCGGCTACTCGTGGCAGCGCGCGGCCGCATGGCTCGGCGTGCTCGCGGCCGCGATCGGCGTGGTGGCGCTCACGAAGATCGCGTTCCTCGGCTGGGGCATCGGCATCCGCGCGTGGGATTTCACCGGGTTCAGCGGGCATGCGATGCTGTCGACGTCGGTGTATCCGGTGGCGATTTTCCTCGCGCTGATCCGCACGCGCACGCCGGTGCGGATCGCCGGCATCGCGCTCGGGCTCGCGGCCGGCGTCGCGGTCGGCGTGTCGCGGGTCGCACTCGCCGCGCATTCGCCGTCCGAATCGATCACCGGCTGCATCGTCGGCGCGATCGCCGCGCTCGCGTTCATCGCCGGCTCGTGGCGCGCGGCGCCGCACCGCTGGTCGGTGCCGGCGGTCGTCGCGAGCCTCGCGCTCGTCACCGTGGCGCTGCACGGCCTCACGGTGCCGTCGCACCGCTGGGTCACCAAGGTCGCGCTGCAACTGTCGGGCCACGAGCGCCCGTTCGTCCGCGCGCGCTGGAAGGCCAATCCGAACTACCATCCTGCGTCGCAGCCGTCGTCGCTGCAGCGCACCCAATCGGCGCCGCATACGCTTCACGCGTGACGGGCGCCGCTTTCCACGTCTGACCGTTTCATGCGCACCTTCGCATGAGCAGTATGCCGAGCGTTATAACCCGCCCTATATTACGATTACGGTTTCCACCCATTCGAAACGAATCCCATGCGCTCAACCGTCCGTCCGCTTCGCCGCGCCCTGCTTCGCCTGCTGCCGATCGCCACGCTTGCCGCCGGGGTCGCGTTCAGCGCGCCCGCTTCCGCCGCCGACGAACTGGTCGTGTCGGCGGCCGCCAGCCTGACGAATGCATTCAAGGCCGTCGGCGACGCGTACGAGAAGCAGCATCCCGACACCAAGGTGCTGTTCAATTTCGGTGCATCGGACGTGCTGATGCAGCAGATCGCCAAGGGCGCCCCGGCCGACGTGTTCGCATCGGCCGACCAGAAGGCGATGGATCGCGCGGTAAACGAGAAGGTGATCGTGCCCGGCACGCGCCGCGATTTCGCCGCGAACTCGCTCGTGCTGATCGTGCCGGCGGATAGCCGCGCGGCCGCGCCGACGTCGCTGAACGACCTCGCCGCGCCCGGCGTGAAGCGCATCGCGTACGGCGACCCGGCCTCGGTGCCGGTCGGCCGCTACACCGAGGGCGCACTGCGCGCGGCCGGTGTGTGGGACGCCGTCAGCGCGAAGGGCGTGCTCGCCGCCAACGTGCGCCAGAGCCTCGACTACGTCGCGCGCGGCGAGGTCGACGCAGGCTTCGTGTTCGGCACCGATGCCGCGATCATGCCGGGCCGCGTGAAGGTCGCGCTGACGGTGCCGACCCAGACGGCCATCACCTATCCGATCGCCGTGGTCAAGGACAGCCGCCACGCCGCGCAGGCGCAGTCGTTCATCGATTTCGTCGCGTCGCCGCAGGGCCAGGCCGTGCTGTCGACGTTCGGCTTCAAGCCCGCCAAGTGAGCGTATCTCGATGCAAGACGCCTGGGTCCCGCTGCTGCTGTCGCTGAAGGTGGCCGGCTGGGCGACCGCGCTCGACATCGTGCTCGGCGTCGCGGCCGCGTTCGTGCTCGCGCGCTGGCGCTCGCCGCTGCGCGACGTCGTCGATTCCGTGCTGACGCTGCCGCTCGTGCTGCCGCCGACGGTGCTCGGCTATTACCTGCTCGTGCTGCTCGGCCGGCGCGGCGTGTTCGGCGCGTGGCTCGACACGCTCGGCATCGCGCTGGTGTTCACGTGGCAGGGTGCGGTGATCGCGTCGATGGTCGTCGCGTTTCCGCTGATCCTGAAATCGGCGCGCGCGGCGTTCGAGGGGGTCGATCCGCATCTGGAGCGCGCCGCGCGCACGCTCGGGCTCGGCGAAGGGGCGGTGTTCTTCCGTGTGACGCTGCCGCTCGCCGCGCGCGGGATCCTCGCGGGGGCGCTGCTCGCGTTCGCGCGTGCGCTCGGCGAATTCGGCGCGACGCTGATGATCGCCGGCAACCTGCCCGGCCGCACGCAGACGCTGTCGGTCGCAATCTACGCAGCCGTGCAGGCCGGCGACGACGCCACGGCCAACTTCCTCGTGCTGGTGACGTCGATCACCTGCGTGCTCGTGCTGCTCGCGACCGGCTGGCTCGTGCCGTCGCGCGCCCGGCGGAGCCAACTGACATGAAGCACCCGTCCCGTCCGTATCGCCGGCGCCCTCCGGCGGCGCGCCTGCCTCGGCGGAGGGTCGAATGAGCCTCGTCGTCGATATCCGCAAGACCTATGCGAACGCCGAGCGGCGCTTCACGCTCGACATGTCGTTCACGGCGGCGACGCAGCGCGTCGTGCTGTTCGGACCGTCGGGCGCGGGCAAGAGCATGACGCTGCAAGCGATCGCCGGACTGCTGACGCCCGACGAAGGCACGATCGTGCTGAACGGCGAACCGCTGTTCGACGCCGCGCGCCGCATCGACGTGCCGACCCGCGAACGCCGTGTCGCGTACCTGTTCCAGGACTACGCGCTGTTTCCGCATCTGAACGTGCGACAGAACATCGCGTTCGGGCTCACGTCCGGGCTGCGCAACCCGCGTGCGAAAACGGCGCCGCCGGAGGTCGCGTACTGGCTGCGCGCGTTCGACCTCGAATCGCTCGCGGGGCAGTACCCGTCGCAGTTGTCGGGCGGGCAGAAGCAGCGCGTGGCGCTCGCGCGCGCGCTGGTCGCGCAGCCGCGCATCCTGCTGCTCGACGAACCGTTCGCGGCGCTCGACGGCGCGATGCGCCAGCGCATGCGTCATGAGCTCGCCGAACTGCAGGCGCGGCTCGACATCCCGATGGTGCTGATCTCGCACGACCCCGACGACGTCGCCGCCTTCGGCGACCAGGTCGTGCAGTTGAGCGAAGGACGCGTGCAGGCGAGTGCGCCGCACGCCGAGTGGCCGACGCGCGTCACCTGAACGCGCGACGCCGTGGTCGTGACCGTGGCGCTGGCCGCCACGTTGAAGCCTGAGAGACGCCGCGCCCGCGGCACATGCTGAAAGCGGAAACGAAGCCGGTGCGATGCAGACGAATGCGGCACCGGCTTCGCCCCGCCCCTGCGGCGAGCCGCGCTGCCCGCCCGGTCAGCCCGTCACCGCCAGAATCACGCTCGACGCCTTGAACAGCGCGATCGCGCGCCGGCCGGCTTCGAGCTGCAACGCGTCGACGCTGTCGTTGGTCACGACGGCCGTCAGCGTCCCGCCGCCGTCGAGCGCGAGCGTCACCTCGCTGTTCACCGCGCCCGCCGCGACAGCTTCGACGCTGCCGCGCAGCCGGTTGCGCGCGGACACCTTCAGCTCGGCCCCGCCATCGTCGACCGCGAGCACGACCCACGACGCCTTCACCAGCGCGCACGCGCTCGCGCCTTCCCGCAGCCCGAGCGCCTCGGCGCTTTCGTGCGTGAGCACGGCGACGACGGATTGCCCGCCCGGCAGCGCAAGCGTCACCTCGTCGTTGACGGTGCCGCGCACGATCGACGCGACCTTGCCGAACCACTGGTTGCGCGCGCTCGTCTTCATCCCGATCCGGCCGATCAGCGCCCAGTCGACGTCGAAGCCGGCCACGGCCGCGCTCGCGGCCTCGATGAAGCGGCGATGCTCGCGCTCGATCGTGCGAAATGCGGCGATCAGCGACGTCGCGCGCGGCGTCAGCGTCGTGCCGCCGCCGCCCTTGCCGCCCGTCGAACGCGCGACGAGCGGCTCGCCGGCAAGATTGTTCATCGTGTCGACCGCGTCCCACGCGGCCTTGTAGCTGAGGCCGACGGCCTTCGCCGCGCGCGTGATCGAACCGGTGTCGCCGATCGCCGCGAGCAGCGCGATGCGCGTCGCGCCGCCGAGCGTCTGTTCGCCGGCGCGCAGCCACAGCTGGCCGCCCAGTTCGAGCGGCCCGGCGGACGAGGAAGAATGCGGTGCGTCGGTCATCATCGGCATGCGTGCGGGAAACGGGCGGCCATTATAGGGGCGACGCGCGGCGCTCAGCCCGGCTTGCCGCCGAGCTTCGGCGCCCGCAGGCTGGCCAGTAGCGCCTCGGCGTCGCGTGCCGCCCGCTGTTCGAGCGCGGCGCCGTAGCCGCGCACGAAACCGAGCTGGTACGGCGGCGCCGCGAGTTGCTCGAGATGATGCAGCGCGACCATCGCGTCGTTCGCCTCGCCGAGCACGCTCTGTACGCGCGCCAGCGTCTTGACCGTCTCGTTGCGCGTGCGGCGCGACGCGAGCGACGCGAAGAATTCGAGGGCATAGCGCAGCCGCTTCGCATCGATCCGCACCCGAT
Organism: Burkholderia sp. MSMB1072; assembly: GCF_001524725.1. NCBI lineage: Bacteria > Pseudomonadati > Pseudomonadota > Betaproteobacteria > Burkholderiales > Burkholderiaceae > Burkholderia > Burkholderia sp. MSMB1072. Next base: position 122,730 of record NZ_LOYC01000047.1, on the reverse strand, counting down.
GGCGTGCCGCGGTGTCGAGCGACGTGAGCGACGGCGATGCGTAGAGATGACCGAACAGCCGCCGCACACGCTTGGTCGCGTGACGCCGCAGCGACGGCGCGTCGTCGCCATCGGCCGCCGGCAGCGCGAGCGCGCTCAGCCATTCGAGCCAGCCGAGCGTCAGCCGCGCATAGCGGGCCGAATGCAGCGCCTGCCGCAGTTCGACCCGCGCGGCCATCGACTGCGCGCGGGCGGCGTCGAGCGTGCCGCCCCAGTCGCTGCCGCCGCCGTCGGCCGCGATCAGCGCGGGCAGGCTCTCGGTCGCGAACACGTCCCAGTCGCGCACCGTGCCGAGCAGCGCGGCGAGCCAGCGCAGGTCGACGCCGAGCGTGTCCTTCCATTGACGGTCGGTGAAGCGCGGGAAGAAGCGCATCAGCGTGCGCAGGCGGCGCAGCGCGACGCGCATCTGGTGCACGAATTCGGGATCGTCGCGATCGAGTACGCCGCATTCGTTGCCGAGCCACTGCGCGGTGATGTCGCCGGACAGCGCGAACAGCGCGGCTCGCTGGGTGCGGATGCCGGTCAGGTCGACGGATTGCGCCTTGACCAGCGCGGGAGCCAACGGGCCGCCCGCACAGGCGCGGTCGATCACGCTCGTCAGTTGCACGAAGGCGGGCCACGCGCCGCTCAGTTCGCGCGCCGCGGCAAACAACGCGCGCAGCGCGGCCGTGCGCGCGGCCACGGTTTCCCAGTCGGGCGCGGCCAGGCGCAACTCGACGTGGCGGCGCGGCGGCTCGCTGCCGCCGTGCAGCGTGATGTCGTCGAGCGTCATTTCGACCACGACGCCGCTGTCGTCGGCCCAGCGCCCGCGCCGCCGTTCGCTGACGAGGCGCAGCGCCGACGCCTGGGACCGCGCTTCGTCGGTGTCCGGTGCAACGCCGCCGACGGCGGCCGGTGCGTCGGCACCGGCTGCGGCACTCGGCGTGGGTATCGGCAGCGGCGTGGCGACCGCGATCCCCGCGTGCTCCGCGTCGAACAGTTCGCGCTGCGTGACGCCGGGGGCGAACGTCGCGGTGCGCGAGGCGACGACCCGCGTGCCATGCGCGTTCGATTCGACCCACGTCCACCAGTTCGCGCCGGGACTCCGCTCGGCCTCCTCGATCTGGCACGGTGCGATCGTCACGCGCTCGTGGCCGCGTCGCATCCGGACCTGCGGGCAGATCCGCCACGCACGCACGAGTTCGGCGCCGAAGTCGCGCTGCGCGCCCCGGGCGCGGCTTGCGCCCTTGACCGGCCAGCCTTCCAGCGACAACGACAACACGATTTCCAGCACACGCGACATGGAGGCTCCTGCACATGAAGGATCGCCGGCGCATCGACCGCGCCGGCGTCGCTCGTGAAGCAGCTTCCATAGTACACGGCCCAAAACGGCGCAGGTGACGATCCGGCCCTGTCTCCCTGCGGCCGGTCAAGCCGGCACGTCAGACGGCGTATTGCGCGATGCCGTTGCCGAACGACCAGTTCTCCTTCAGCACCTCGACGAGACTGATGAATACGTCTTCCCGCCGCACGCCGGGCTGCTGCGCGAGGTTCTCGACGATCGTCCGGTACAGCGCCCGCTTCTGCTCGAGCGTGCGTGTGTTGTTCGCGGTGATCTGGATCATCACGAGATCGTCGCTGCGCTCGATATCGTAGTAATGATGGCCGAACACGAAATTCTCGGCCGCATGCTCGGTCACGACCATGAAGATGTCGTCCTCGGGTACGTTGAACGTCTGCATCAGCGCGCGGTGCACGCCGTCGACGAGGGCCCTGCGGTAGGCGGCCGGTTTGCCTTCGCGTACGGCGATACGGGTGAATGGCATGGTCTTGCTCCTGTCGGTAAGTGACGTTGAAGAACGAAAACACGGCGTCAGGTTAGGCGCGCCAATCTATAATGAACAGTCATTGATGAATATTTCATTCATTTTCATTTGAAATGAAAGTACTCGATCTCGATGCCGTCCGCGCATTCGTGCTGGTCGCCGACCTCGCCAGCTTCACGCGCGCCGCCGATGCGCTCGGCACCACGCAATCGGCCGTCAGCCTGAAGCTGAAGCGGCTGGAAGCCCATCTCGGCAAGCCGCTGCTGGCGCGCACGCCGCGCGTCGTCAAGCTGGCCGCCGACGGCGAAAATTTCCTGCCGGCCGCCCGCGCGCTGCTCGACGCGCACGAGCATGCGCTCGGCGCGATCTCGACCGGCACGGTCCGCCTGTCGCTCGGCGTCAGCGAGCACGTCGCGGTGCCCGACCTGCCGGCCGTGCTCACGAGCCTGCACCGGCAGGATCCGGGGCTGTCGCTGGAAATGCATCTCGGCGCGTCGACGAGCCTGCTCCCGCAATACGACGAACGGCGGTTCGACGCGGTGATCGTCCGTCACGAGCCGGGCGAGGATCCGCCGCGCGACGACGGCACCCCGCTGTTCACCGAGCCGCTGGCCTGGCTCGCCGCGCCCGACTGGACGCCGCGCGCCGGCGACCCGCTGCCGCTCGCGGTGCTGGCCGGCCCCTGCGGCGTGCGGGCCGCCGCGCTGCGCGCGCTCGACCGCGCGGGGCTGCCATGGCGCGAGCGCTTCACGGGCGGCGGGGTCGCGGCGGTCACGGCGGCGGCCGCGGCGGGGCTTGCCGTCTGCCCGCTCGCGCGCCGCGTCGCCCCGCGCACGCTGGTCGACGTCGGCACGAAATTCGGGCTGCCGCCGCTGCCGCAATCGCAGGTCGTGCTGTATTCGCGCGTACGCGACGCCCGGGCCGCCGCCGCGCTGCGCAGGTTTGCCGACAGCCTTGCAATCTCGGCGTAAACTAGCAGGCTTCGCCGCCCCGCAATCTCCAGACGAATGCCGATGAAGCCCGACGCCCGCAAGCACCTCCGCGCCAATCTGCTGATGCTCGCCGCCGCCGCGATCTGGGGTTCCGCTTTCGTCGCGCAACGCCTGAGCCTCGACGTGATCGGGCCGTTCCTGTTCACCGGGCTGCGCTTCCTGCTCGGCGCGCTCGTGCTGGTGCCGCTGCTGACGGTGAATGCGGCGTCGCGCGCGCAGCTCGCGGCCATCCGGCGCGAACCGGCCCTGCTGCTGCCGGGCCTCGCGCTCGGCGGTCTGCTCGCCGTGTCGATCTCGCTGCAGCAGTTCGGCCTGCAATACACGCGGATCGCCAACGCCGGCTTCATCAGCTCGCTGTACGTCGTGATCGTGCCGCTGATGGGCGTGTTCGCGCGCCACCGGATCGGCGCGGGCACGTGGTTCGGCGCGTTGCTGGCCGCGATCGGCCTGTATTTCCTCAGCATCGACGAACACTTCGCGGTGCTCGACGGCGACTGGTTCCAGCTCGCGGGCGCCGTCATCATCGCCGCGCACGTGATGACGGTCGGCCATCTCGCGAAACGCCACGATCCGCTCGTGCTCGCGTTCCTGCAATTCGCCGTGTGCGGCATCGCGTGTCTCGCGGTCGGCCTGGCGGTCGAACCCGTCAGCGTCGCGATGCTGCGCGGCGCGCTGCCGACGCTGCTGTACGGCGGGCTGCTGTCGGTCGGGGTCGGCTATACGCTGCAGGTCGTCGCGCAACGCGACGCGGCGCCCGCACACGCGGCCGTGATCTTCAGCATGGAAGGCGTGTTCGCGGCGATCGCCGGCTGGGCCGCGCTCGGCGAAACGCTGACGCTGCGCGCACTCGTCGGCTGCGCGCTGATGCTGGCCGGCCTGCTCGCGTGCCAGTTGCTGCCGAACGGCGACGCACGGAAAAAGGACGAGGACGCGCTGCCGGCGTGACACCCACCGTCCCTATAATGGCGATTCGCGTGACTTCCACGCCAACCGCTTCCGACAGGCCTGCTCCGTGACGTCCACTTCCGCCGATCCCGCCGCCGACCTGCTGCGCGAACGCGCAGCGCACTACGCCGCCCAGGCGGCGCTGTTCCTGCGCGACCAGGCGCTCTCCATCGCGTCGCACGACCTGCGCAGCCCGCTGAATGCGATGCACAGCTGGGCCTACGTGCTCGAGCGCCAGCTCGCCAATGCCGATCCGAACCTGCAGCGCGCGCTCGCGGGCATCCGCACGGGCATCGACCAGCAGGTCGCGCTGATCGACGGCGTGCTCGACGCGCCGCGCGCGGAAACGCGCATGCTCACGCTCGCGCCGCGGCCGTTCGCGCTGCGCGCGCTGCTCGACGAGACGATCGCGCTCGTGCGGTTCGCGCTCGCCGACGCACGGCAGGTCGCGCTCGACACGACGCTGCCGGAGGGCGAACCGTCGCTCGCCGTCGATCGCGAACGCGTCGCGCAGGCGCTCTGGACCATGCTGACGACGGCCGTCGAGGCCAGTGCCGCGGGCAGCCGCGTCGCGTTCGCCTGCACGCGCGACGGCGCGCAATTCACCGCGCGCGCCACCTGCACCGTGGACGCCGGCGTGCTCGTCGATCCCGCGCAGCCGCACGCGTTCGAATCGTTCGCCCGGCGCGAGATGCTGCGCGAGCGCGATACAAAACGCAGCGCGTGGACGCTCGCGCTGTGCCAGCGCGTCGCACTCGCGCATGGCGGCACGTTCGCTCACGACGTGTTCGCCGATGGCGCCGCCGCCACCCTCACGTTCTCGATTCCCTGCGAGGCGCCGGTGTAAGCCAGCGGCCAGCCGAAACATTACAAATTCCTTTCCGGCTCTATACTGATGGGCCTGTCATAACCGGAGCGATTCTTTGTTACAGATCTTCGCGCTCATCGGCGCGTTGTTCCTGGTGGCCCTGAACGGGTTCTTCGTTGCGGCCGAATTCGGCCTCGTCAAACTCCGCGCGACGCGCGTCAAAACCCTCGCCCGCAAGCGCGGCCTGCGCGGGCGCATCCTCGGCATCGTGCATGGCCGGCTCGATGCGTATCTTTCCGCGTGCCAGCTCGGCATCACGCTCGCGTCGCTCGGCCTCGGCTGGGTCGGCGAACCGGCGTTCGCGCAACTGATCGGCCCGCTGCTCGACCTGATCGGCGTCCACTCCGAACGCGTCGTGCATCTGATCTCGCTCGTGTTCGCGTTCTCGCTGATCTCGTTCCTGCACATCGTCGTCGGCGAACTGGCGCCGAAATCGATGGCGATCCGCCAGTCGGAGAAGGTCGGCCTGTGGGTCGCGCTGCCGCTCTACGCGTTCTACTGGGCGATGTACCCGGCGATCTGGGTGCTCAATACCAGCGCCAACGCGGTACTGCGGCTTGCGGGGCTGTCGGCCGACCACGGCGGCGATGCGCACTATTCGACCGACGAGCTGAAGCTGATCCTGCGCAGCCGCCGCAGCGCGGCCGGCAATGCGGCCCAGCCGGCGCGCGGCACGTACAGCAACGACGAGTGGAACACGCTCGCGCACTCGCTCGATTTTTCGTCGATGACGGTGTCGGACCTGATGCGGCCGGCCCATGAAATGATCGGCCTGCGGCGCGACCTGCCGCTGCCCGACAACATGGAGATCGTCGCGCGGCACCGCTTCAGCCGCTATCCGCTGTTCGAGGATGCGTCGCGCGAGCAGGTGAGCGGGCTGATCCACCTGAAGGACCTGTTGCTCGCACGTCACGCGGGCGCCGCGCTCGAGGACCTGTCCGATTACGTGCGCCCGGTCCAGTACGTGAAGCCCGACACGCCGGCGCTCGAGCTGTTCCGCCGCTTCCGCAAGGGCGCCCCGCACTTCGCGCTGGTGGGCAACAAGGGCGAGAAGCCGATCGGCTTCCTGACGCTCGACAACCTGCTCGGCGCGCTGGTCGGCCAGATCCACGACGAGTTCCGCCAGGGCGATGCCGACTGGAGCCGCCTCGACGACGGCACGTTGATGGGCAAGGGCAGCCTGCCCGTCGTGTCGCTCGAACAGGCACTCGGCATCGACATCGACGAAGGCCGCGCGGAATCGGTCGGCGGCCTCGTGATCCAGGCGCTCAGCGACCTGCCGACCGAAGGGCAGCGCGTGTCGTTCGACCGCTTCGACGTCGTCGTGAAGAAGATGAACGGGCCGCGCATCGTGCTCGTGCGCGTCTATCCGAAGATCGCGAAAGAGGCCGACGAATGACGGCCGCGCGTCGCGTCGTCGCGCGATGAACGCGCCGCTGCCGCGCTGCTGCGTGATCACGCCGGAACCGGCGTCCGCGTCGGCGGCCGATCGGGCCGCGTTTCTCGACCGGCTGTCGGCCGTGCTCGCGCGCGGCGAAACGCTCGTGCAACTGCGCGTGAAATCGCTCGACGCGGCCGCGTTCGCCTCATTGGCCGCCGCGGCGCTCGCGCGCTGCGACGCAGCCGGCGCGTCTCTGATGCTGAACGGGCCGATCGATGCAGCCGGCGTGATGCGGCTCGACGGCGCCGGCTGGCATCTCGACGGCGCCGCCTTGCGCGCCGTCGCGCAACGGCCGCTGCCGGCCGGCCGCCGCGTGTCCGCCGCGTGCCACTCGCGCGACGATCTGCTGCTGGCCGCGCGCGCAGGCGCGGATTTCGTCACGCTGTCGCCGGTGCTGCCGACGCTCAGCCATCCCGGCGCGCCGACGCTCGGCTGGGCGCAATTCGACACGCTGGCCGCCGAGGCCACGATGCCCGTGTTCGCGCTCGGCGGCATGACGCGCGCGCATCTCGACGAGGCGCGCCGTCACGGCGCGTACGGCATCGCGGGCATCCGCGGGTTCTGGTAATTCTGCGCCTTCGGCAGCGCTGCCGGGCCGGACCGCGCCCGGCTCCGGCGCGTCACGCGTTCATCGCGTCATGCGTTCAGGTTCGGACGCATCCCGCGCCACGAACCGTCGTCGATGCGACGCACATCGTGCGTCAGCGCGTAGCGATTGACGTCGCCCGTCAGCCACGCGACGAGCGAATACGGCGGCAACTCCCCTTCATCGACCCGGTCGCGCGCACGCGCCGGCGTCTCGAACACCACCCGCCCTCGCGGTGCGTCGAACGGCACCGCCTCGGGCGACAGGTTCAACGCGATCGTCAACGTTTCGTCGTCGGCAAGCCGCCACGATGCGCACAGCGCGTCGGCATCGCCGTCGCCGTCCGCTTTCAGCGCACGTGCGTCCTGCGGCCGGCAATCGGACAGCCTTGGCGCGATCAGCTTCGCGCGCACCGCGAGCGCCGACTGCACGAAATGCGCGCGGTCGATGTCGCGCGCGGTTTCGTCGAAGATCAGCGGGATCTGCGGCGTGAGCAGCGACAGCGCCAGCCCGGCCAGACCGGCCGCCTGCCCGCGATCGCCCGGGGCGCCGTCGCGCCATGCGCCATCGGACAGGACGAGCGACGTCAGCGACAGGCCGCCGTCGGCGGCCATCCCGTCAGCCGGCGCGGCCGGCCGGTACGCCGCGCCGGCCGCGGTCAGCGCTCGGGCGAGCGTGTGAATCGACTGGTGCATGGAAATGCCTTCATGCGCCGACGTGTCGCGCCCCGTGAGCCGGTGCAGCGCGCGTTCGCCGCAGCCGTTCCACTGTGCGTCGAAATGGGTATCGGCGAGATGGGCCGGATGCCGCTCGCTGCCGAGCACGAGATGGATCAGCCGGTCGGCCGGCACGGCGGCGCGCACGCGATCCGCGATCTCGCGCAGCCACGACACGCCGATCCGGTCGGCTTCGCGCAGGCGCAGCCCGTCGCAGCGGTATTCGTCGATCCAGTACAGCGCGTTGTCGCAGAAGAAATCGCAGACTTCCGGATGGTCGAGCGCGAGCGGCGCGGCCTGCAGCGGATCGTCGCGCGTGTGGAAGAACGGCCCCGCGTAGTGGCGCAGCGCATCGGTGCCGCTGCCGAAGCGCGCGTAGTCGAGCTCCAGCAGCACCGCGAGACCGTGGCCGTGCGCGTCGTCGATCAGCGCCTTCAGCGCGTCGGGGCCGCCTTCGGCCGCGAGCGGCGCGAACGGCAGGCTGTCGTGCGGCGACGCGAGCAACTCCAGCGCGGTCACGCCGAGGCGCGCGAGCTGCGGCAGGCGGCGGCGCACGCCGTCGAAGCCGCCCACCGCGTGCGGGCGGATCGCATAGAGCGCGATGTCTTCCCACGCGCGCCCGTGCCAGAACGTATTGCGCCATTTGAACGCACGCGGATCGACGACCTCGCTCGGGCCGTTGAGCCCCTCGGGTTGCGAGCGTGACGCGGGATCGGGAATCGACACCGTATCGTCGAGACGATAGCGGTAACGTGCACCCGCGCCGCAGTCGACGAAGACTTCGAACCAGTTCGGGCCGGCGCTCGTCATCGGGACGAGCGTCGGGCCGTAGCCGGTATCGAGTTCGAGCTGGACGTGGGTGCTGCCGGGCGCCCACACGCGGAAATGCGTGCGCGGCGTCGTGCTGAGCGCGCCGCAAGGCTGCGCGCCAAACGGCAAACAATGGATGTAGTGCTGCGCGTACGGATCGTGCGGACAATCGGACATCATGCGCTCCTCGTGCGTACCGAGCGGCATGGCCGCGCCGATGGCGCAGCGCATCGGGCCCGGCATGCGACGACCAGGCGGGAGAGAGAAACGAGTATGCGCCGGATTCGCCATCGCGATGCATCGTGATCAGACATTTTTAAATGCGAATCGACCCCGGGAAACCGGCCGGCGCGGGCAGACGAGTCGGGTAGTCGGCATACCGGAATGATCGCTCGCCTTGTTGCGCCGGCCGCGCGCCCCTACGCTCTGCGTCATGCCCGCGGACACGTCGTCCGCTTCCGACCCGAGGAACTCCGCCATGTCGCTTCCCGCCAGCGCCGCGAAATTCGATCCGTCGCGCGCGCACGAATACGCCGAGCAATCGCGCATCGCGCTCGCCGGCTACGATGCCTGCCACGAACTCGCCGCATGCATGCTCGCGTCGGCGATCGGCGTGCCCGATGCACGGATGCTCGTCGCAGGCGCGGGCGGCACGGGACAGGAAATCTGCGTCGCGGCCGCGCTCGAACCGGGCTGGCAGTTAACGGCCGTCGACCCGTCCGCACCGATGCTCGCGCTCGCGCGCTCGAACGTCGAAGCCGCGGGTTTCGGCGCGCGTACGACGTTCGTCGAGGCCGGCGTCGACGCGTTGCCCGACGCGCCCGCGTTCGACGGCGCGACGCTGATCGGCGTGCTGCATCACGTGCCGGGCGACGACGCGAAAGCCGCGCTGCTGCACGCGATCGCACGACGCCTGAAGCCCGGCGCGCCGCTCGTGCTCGCCGGCAACCATCGACGCTACGCGGACCACCCGCGCCTGCTCGATGCCTGGCAGCAGCGCTGGCGCATGAAAGGCGCCCCGCCGGACGCCGTGCGCGCGCAGCTCGCGAAGATCCTGCAGGGCGCCGATCCGCCCGCGTCCGAGGACGCCGTGTTCGCGCTGCTGCGCGAAGCGGGCTTCGATGCGCCGCTGCGTTTTTTCGCGAGCCTGTTCTGGGGGGCGTGGATCGCGGTGCGGCGCGCATGACGGTTCGATGCGGCGCGCAACGGCACGCGCCGTGCGATTCGCGAACGCGCCGCATGCGCTCGGTATGATGTCGTTCCCGCTCCCTTCTCGGCCTCGACATGCTCACCGTCCATCATCTGAACAACTCGCGTTCGCAGCGCGTGCTCTGGCTGCTCGAAGAACTGGATGTGCCGTACGAGATCGTGCGCTACGAACGCGATCCGAAGACGATGCTCGCGCCGGCCGAATTGCGCGCGATCCATCCGCTCGGCAAGTCGCCCGTCGTGACCGACGACGGCCGCACGTTCGCCGAATCGGGCGCGATCGTCGAATACCTGGTCGAACGCTACGCCGACGGGCGCCTCGCGCCGCCGCCCGGCTCGCCCGAGCGGCACGACTACACGTACTGGCTTCACTATGCGGAAGGGTCCGCGATGCCGCCGCTGCTGCTCAAGCTCGTCGCGCAGCGAATCGCGCAAGCGCCGATGCCGTTCTTCGCGCGGCCGATCGCACGCAAGATCGCCGCGACGCTGCAGTCGGGCTTCGTCGATCCGCAGATCGCGCTGCATCTCGGCCATGTCGACGGCGCGCTGGCACGCACCGGCTGGTTCGTCGGCGACGGCTTCAGCGCGGCCGACATCCAGATGAGCTTTCCGCTCGAAGCCGCGACCGCGCGCGGCGGCGGCAGCCGGTATCCCGCGATCGCGCGCTTTCTCGACACGATCCATGCCCGGCCGGCCTACCGGCGGGCGCTGGAACGCGGCGGCCGGTACGACCTGCTCAAGTAACCGGCGTCAGTTCAGCAACCCCGCCGCGACGTTGATCGACAAGCCGAGCACGGCCATGTTGAAGTAGAACGACAGGACCGACTGCGCGAGCACCGAGCGCCGCGCGGAGCGGTTCGCGAGCGACACGTCGGCCGTCTGCGACGCGACCGCGAGCGTGAACGCGAAATACAGGAAATCCCAGTAATCGGGCTCCGGGTTCCGGTCCGGGAAACGGAGCGCGCGATCGCTGCTCGGCGAGCCGTAGTAGAGCCGCGCATAGTGCAGCGTGAAGATCGTCGGAATCAGGAACCACGCGCCGAACAGCGTCGCGCCCGTGATCGCGTAGTGGCTGAGTCCCGCGCTGAAGCCGACGCTCTTCGCGGTCGCGAGTTCGATCGCGATCGCGGCCACGCTCGCGACGGTCGCGAGGCACACGACGGTCAGCACGGTCGTCGCGTTTTCATCCTCGCGGATCGCGACTTCGCGCACCTTGTGATGATGCGCGGTGACCATGCGCACCCACATCAGCACCAGATACAGCCAGACCGCACAATCCCAGCCGATCAGCGCCCGCGCGGTCGGGCGCAGCGGAAACGGCAGCAGCACCGCGCACAGCACGCCGGCGACGAACGCCGCGACCATGCGCGGCCGGTTGCGTAATACCTGCGGATAAAACGTCATCGTGTGATTCCGAAAGCAGATGGAAAGGGTTCGGCCGGTGCACCGCATCGGCGGGCAACGCGCCCCGATTATCGCCATTCCGTCGCGGCGTGGCGATGGGCGGGAGCGCCTAAGATAAGGGGATGACCGCCACCGCCCTGCTCTGCCGCCATCCCGCGAATACGACCGGCCGCGACTTCGTCGTCGGCGACCTGCACGGCTGTGTCGACGTCCTGCGCGCGCTGCTGCACGACGTCCGCTTCGATCCGGCCCGCGACCGGCTGTTCTCGGTCGGCGACCTCGTCGATCGCGGCCCGGCCTCCGACATCGCGCTCGACCTGCTCGACCGGCCGTGGTGCCACGTCGTGCGCGGCAATCACGAGGAAGTGCTGAGCCTCGTCGCGCGCGGCAAGCTGCCGCCCGACGCGTGGCGCGGCATCGGCGGCGACTGGGGCGCCGACCTGCCGCCGGAACGACTGCGCGCGTATGCGGCGCGCGTCGACGCACTGCCGCTCGTGCGCGTGATCGGCGACGGTGCGGCGCGCTTCAACGTGCTGCATGCGGAATTCTTCGGCTCGGACGCGGATCTCGATACGGGCAGTTATTCGCACGACGTACGCGAGCGGCTGATGTGGGGCCGCGACCTCGTCCAGGGGCTCGCGGATCCGGCGCGGCAGGCCGGATTGTCGCTGACCTGCACCGGACACACGCCGGTGCGTGCGCCGCAACGGATCGGCGCGCAATGGTTCATCGATACGGGTGCGTTCGCGCCCGCCGGCCGGCTCACGCTCGCCGAGCCGCGCACCGGCCGCACGTGGTCGATGACGCAGGCCGAAGCGCGCGAACGCCACGCGGGCGACTGGCCGCTGCCCTGACGCGCCGGCCGCCAGCACCGCATCGCGCGACGCAACCGCCCGCCGCGCCGGCCAGGCGAACGCTAGCCGACCTGGTTCAGTTCGAACACCGCATCGACGGCCGAACCGTTCCAGTTGTACTCGAGATAGGCCGCATGCTGGCAGTCGCGCAGCAGCGTCGTGCGGAACGCAGCGAGACATTCGCCGTGCGGGTCGCGGACCGACGGATAGACGATCCCCGCGCCACCTGCACGGCGCACCGCGCGGCCGAATGCCTGTCCCGCGCTGTAGTCGACCGGGTCCAGCAACGCGGGATCGCGCTGCGGCCACGTACGGACGTCGGCGACGTCGCCGTGCGCGAACACGGTATAGAGCCGCATCTGCTGACGCATCGGCGGCTCCTTCGTCGCGGCGAGGAATAGCCCGCTGTGATAGCGCGTTTCGGCGATCGCCGTGTCGCGCGCGCGCGTGCAGTAGAACACGCCGTAGCTGCCGTCCGAAAAGCGGCTGCCCAGCGGATTCAGATGCGTGAACGCCGCCATGATCGGCCCCCAGCCCTGCCCGTAGCGGCGCTCGGCGGGCGGCACGAGATCGAGGGTGCCGACTTCGTTGCGAATGCGGTCGTTGGTCAGCGATTCGAGCGCGTAGAGCGCGTCGAAGTCGTCCGCCGACGCGACGCGGTCGAACAGGTTGATGGCCGGAAAACGGGTGGGAATCACGCGATAGGCGGGCGCCCAATCGACGGTGGTCATGGGCCACCGGCCGACTTCGATCGGTGTCGTCACGCCCAGCCACCTCGCATCGCGTCGAGATATTGCCGGACCGCCACCAGATCGCCGACGTTGCCGGCCAGCATCCGGTCGAGTGCGCGCTTGCCGCCGAACGGCGCCGCATCGTTCGGCCGCTTGACCCACGCATCGGCCGCGGCGGGTTGGGGCAGCAGGATCTGCAACCCCTTGTAGATGCCGAGTAGCAGCGACAGCCGCTCGAGCGTATCGCGCGGCAGGCGCGCCGATTCGGGCGCGGCCTTCCACTTGAAGAACGTCGAGCGGCCCGGCGACCCGAGCAGCACGATCTGCTCGTCGATCGTCAGTTCCCAATCGCGCGCGATGTTGAAAAACGCGCGCAGGCCGGCCGCCGACATCTGCGCGACCGAAGCGTGCGGCACGGCGGAATGCGAATGGTACGCGGGCTGTGACATGATCGTTAGTCTCGAAACGAATTCACTAACAAGATTAGTCCATTCTCGTATTTTTGCAAGGGTCGCACCCATCGATCGCGTACATGCATCCGGCAAATCGATATTTTTTGTCCATTCTGGACTCGTATTTTATTTTCTGCGTTAATGGCCGTGCGGACACCGCGTCACGGCGCGGATCGTGTCCGTGGAGACCGTGCCGCACAGAAACCGGATGCACCACGCCAAGGAACGCACCATGAAGAGACTGATTGCCGCCGTTTCGATCGCCCTGCTCGCGGTATCCGCAGGCCCCGCCGTCGCGAAGGACTGGACCACGATCCGCTTCGGCACCGACGCCAGCTATGCGCCGTTCGAGTCGAAGGCGCCCGACGGCAAGCTCGTCGGCTTCGACATCGACCTCGGCAACGAGATCTGCGCGCGCCTGAAGGCGAAATGCGTGTGGCTCGAGAACGACTTCGACGGGATGATTCCGGCGCTGAAGGCGAAGAAGTTCGATGCGGTGCTGTCGTCGATGTCGATCACCCCGCAGCGCGCGCAGCAGATCGGCTTCACGACGAAGATCTACAACCAGCCGACGCGGCTCGTCGTGAAGAAAGGCTCGTCGCTGCTGCCGACCGCCGAATCGCTGAAGGGCAAATCGATCGGCGTCGAACAGGGCACGACGCAGGAGACGTATGCGAAGGCCTACTGGGGCAAGCAAGGCGCGAACGTCGTGTCGTACCAGAACCAGGACGGCGTGTATGCCGACCTGATCGCCGGTCGCCTCGACGCGGCGCTCCAGGATGAAGTGCAGGCCGCGATCGGATTCCTGAAATCGCCGCGCGGCGCGAACTATACGTTCGTCGGGCCCGAACTCGTCGACGAAAAGGTGCTCGGCATCGGCGCCGGCATCGGCTTGCGCCAGGAGGACACCGACCTGAAGGCGAAGATCGACCGCGCGATCGTCGACATGGTCAAGGACGGCACCTACAAACGGCTCGCATCGAAGTACTTCGACTTCGACATCTACGGCGGCTGAAAAACGGCGTCGCGCGCGTACGGATGACCGCTTCCGTCGCGCGCGTCCGACCGCCCCTCCCCTTCAACCGGATGGCAACGGCGTCGAGCGGTGCGCCGTTGCATCGAATGCGCGTCATGTTGCGTCGTTTGTCGTGTTCGTCTTACGCGGCCCGCGGCACGACGCTTCGTCGATCGTTCGAGTTCCCGATCAATCGCGTGAGGCAACAACGGGCAACGCGAGCGGACGCCGTACCGTTCGAATCAACAGGCGAAGACCGGGCGTCGCGGTACCGGTGCGCGTGTACACATGCCCATGCGGATCGGGTTCGCGTGCAGGAAAGTACCGACCCGGCGCGGATGACCGGCAACCAGCCGGATCCGCCTCGCGCCGGGCGCGGAGAGATGGCCTGTCGAGGCATGCCTGTCGGCCGCAAGCGCGACGTTCGAGCGGCGATGTCCCGAATCACGGCGATCGCGGCCTGCGGGCCGCGGCGTGTGACGATCGATCATTTTTCTACCCCGTTTGCTGTCTGATGTTTGTTCCGGCAACCGGACGATGCCGATGCCCCGGCGATCAGACGACGACGCGCCGTGCTCGCCGCGACGCGGCCGCTGCACCGCGCGCGGCCGCCGCATCCCCGCGGACTGCGTCCTGGCCGGTACTGGAAGCTTTGGTTGCCTGACCGGACGGACCTCGCGTCGTCGACTCTCGCACGCCCTTCTTCGCAAGGACCGGGCCAGCGCTGCGCGAGCCCGGCCGGACAAGGGGGCGACCAGGCCGGCTCGCGGCCGCAGCGGGCGTGACGTACCGGAAGTTACGAAACTGAAACATCGGGGTCGCGGCACGCGTCGGCCGTGTCACGGCAGGGCCTTGCGGAATAAGGCTGAACAATGGAGCACGGAATTTTTACCGGCGACGGACCGGCCGGTCGGCCCGATTCGCCGCGGAAATCCGCCTGGCGGCCGACGCGAAACGTTTCATGCGCTTTACATGCCGCCGGCGGCGAGCCGCACCGCACGTCGCGGCTGGACGCCGGACGCGGCGGCCGATCGCATGGCCATACTGCGGCACCGCTTCACGCGCCCTCACGCTGCCCGCGCGACCCGCCCACGACGATCGGCCCAGCGCGCCGGGCCGATCCGCTTCGGCGTGCCGGCCCAGGGCTCGCCAGCGCGTGGAGCGTCGTCGCGGTCGTGCCGTGCGTGCCGCCCGTCACGTTCGAGCCGCACCGTCTGTGAACGCTCGCCGAGCCGATTCGCACGCCGCTCAGCCGACCCGCTGATGCCCGGCGTCGTCCGACGGCGCGCCGTCGCTGCCGCCGTTGTCGCCGCTGTGGTCGCGATCGTTCAGCCCGTGCTCGATCATCATCCGATAGAGCGTCACGCGTGAAATGCCGAGTTCGGCGGCTGCCTTGTTGATCCGGTGGTCGTTGCGCAGCAGCGCGTTCTCGATTGCGGTGCGCTCGGCCAGCGCCCGCGCCTGTTCGAGCGTCACCGGTTCGGTTTCGCCGGGCGTGTCGAGCCCGAGATCGTGCGGCGTCAGCAACCGGCTCTCGGCCATCACGATCGCGCGCCGCACGCGGTTGATCAGTTCCCGCACGTTGCCGGGCCACTCGTAGCGCCGCATCGCGTCGAGCGCGGCCGACGTGAAGCCGCTGATCTTGCGGCCGCTGTCGGCCTTGAATTTCTGCAGCACGTAGTGCGCGAGGATCTCGATGTCCTTGCCGCGTGCGCGCAGCGGCGGCTCGTGGATGCGCAGCACGCACAGCCGGTGATAGAGATCCGCGCGGAAGCGCCCGGCCTCGACCGCGCCGTCGAGGTCGACGTGCGTGGCCGAGATGATCCGCACGTCGACCGCGATCGATTCGTGCCCGCCGAGCCGCTCGATCTTGCCTTCCTGCAGGAAGCGCAGCAGGCTTGCCTGGCTTTCGACCGGCATGTCGCCGATCTCGTCGAGAAACAGCGTGCCGCCGTTCGCCGATTCGATCCGGCCCGCGCGCCGCTGGTTCGCGCCGGTGAACGCGCCGCGTTCATAGCCGAACAGCTCGGACTGCAGCAGGTGATGCGGAATCGCTCCGCAATTGATCGCGACGAACGGCCCCTTGCCGCGGCTGGAGCGCTCGTGAATCGCGAGCGCGGTCAGCTCCTTGCCGGTGCCCGACTCGCCCGAGATGAACACGCTCGCGTCGGTCTTCGCGACCTTGCGGATCGTGCTGAACAGTTGCTGCATCGCCTCGCAGTTGCCGATCATCCCGTGTTCGCCGATCGACGCCGCATAGGCGGCGCCGTCGACGCGATCGAGCGCTGCCATCCCGCGCGCATGGCCCAATACGTGCGAAATCCATTCGGACGGCAGCGGCAGCGTCACGTAATCGAAACAATAGCTGCGGATCAGTTCGCGCACGGCGGGGCCGATCATGATGCCGGCCTGCGCGATGGAAATCCAGCCGATCGCCGGCTGGCTCAGACACATCTTCAGCGCGGGATAGTCGCGCGACGTGAATCCGGTGAAATCGACCAGCCCGGCGGCCACGCTCACGCCGGAGGTCATGTTCTGCGCGGCGCCAGCCGTCTTCGCGACCGCGATCTCCCAGCCGAGCCCGCGCAGTTGCGCCAGCAACGGCTCGTCGGGCGTGCGCATGATCACGAACAGCTTGCGGCCGGCCTCGGGAGCGGTGACGGACACGTCCGTCATCTCGGGCGCCGCGTGCCCGTTTGCGTCGGGTGACCTTGCAACCATCGTTGTTCCCCGCTTGGCGTTGGTATCGCGCGCCGGCTCACGGCCGCGTACGACGGACACGATCGAATCGACATATTGGGCGTATTTCCGTCCGAATAAAATCCCCCTGCGCATGAATCGCGCCGGCGTCGACGTCGTCATGAACGGTATATCGATGCGGCCGGCCTCCGGCTAGATGGGTGTTATCCCTGTGGCGGGCGCCGCACGCGGCCGGAAAGGACCGGCGCCGCGCGCGCAAAGCCGCGCCGGTGCTGGCGCGAGGCATGGGTGTGGGACGGGCGCACGCCCGATCGGCGCACTGGCGCATGCGCGTGCAACCGGTGTGCCGGGCATGCGAACGCGAAGCAACCGGTTCCGGTTGATTTTCGTCAATCGTCGGAACAAGCCGGCCGATGCACGAACGCAACATGCGCGGCGCCCCGCCGCGCGACGAGCGACGAGCGCGGGCGGCCGGCGGGCGACGGACGGCCCGGATCAGCGACCCGACACGAGCGGCGCCGGCGCGTTCGCACGGCCGCGGCCGGCCGGCGTGCCGCCGTGTTCGCCGTAGGTGGCGGCCAGTGCGTCGACCCGCGCGAGATGGTGGCGATTGTCGTGATCCCACGGGTGGAAGCCCGGCCGGAAAAAACTCAGCCATTCGCCGGCGATGCGCGGGAACAGCCCTCGGCGCGGCCCATACAGGAACGCGATCGTCCGCAGCAGGCCGCGCACGTGATGGCCGGCGCCGCGATCGCGCCACAGCAGCGTCGCATGCATCAGGAACACGGTCGGCCAGAACGTCAGCGTCGTCAGCAGATACACGCCGATGCGGATCAGGTAGCGGCGCAGCCCCGGCTTCATCGCGGCGTTCCACACGTCGAACGACACGGCCTTGTGCTCGGTTTCCTCCAGCGCGTGCCAGATCCACATCTGCCGGTAGCCTTCGACCGAGCCGTCGAGGCGCGTCGGGTCGCGCAGCAGCCAGTCGGCGAGCATCGCCGTGTAGTGCTCGGCCGCCACCGTGTGCGCGAGCTGCACCGAATGCGGCAGCGTGCGCTTCATGTAGCCGAGCACGGCCCACACGCGTCGGTCGAGCTTGCGCGCGGGCAGCCGGTTCGCCTGCATCAGCTCGTTGTATTCGACGTGCTCGCGCGTGTGCATCGCCTCCTGGCCGATGAAGCCCAGCACCTGCTGCTTCAGCACGGGATCGTCGATCCGGTCGCGGTAGTTGCGCACCGAATCCATGAAGAAGCGCTCGCCGGCCGGAAACAGCAGCGACAGCGCGTTGAAGAAATGGGTCACGTGCGCCCCCAGGCCATGCCAGTCCTTCGCGCGTTCGACCGGCAGGTCGAAGCGCAGGTCGCGGCGCACCGGCATGATCCCGGCTGCGGTGACGGAAGCGGCTGACTTCATGTGCATCGTTCTCCTGTTGCAGAGCGGCCCGGCGCATCGTCGGACGCGGCCGGCGCAAGCCCGGGCGACGCGTCGCGCGCCGCCAAAATCCTGACATCGACAGATGTAACGATAGGCCGCGCGCGCCGGCGCACGCAAGCCGCGCGGTAGATGCGCGCTTCCAAACAGGGCACGGTCGGAAAGGAGGAAAAAACGGCGCTCGAACGACGCTCGGCCGGGTGGCGATTCGAACGCGCCGGCACGCGAACGGGCGAGGTGGCGGGTGCGGCGCAGCGCCCCGCCATCGGCCCGACAGCCCCGTGCGCCGGGCATCTCGCCGCGTCCGGCAACGGTCGCCCGGCATGCGGCAACACGTGCCGGGAGCGTCGATTCATACGCGTGGCGCACTGCCGTGGTGCAACCTCGGCCCCGCAGCTCGCGGAAAATTCAAACGCGCGTTCCAATTGCAGATCGGTTGATCGCGCGCGCGGCGCCCGCCGCGCTCGCCGACACGCGTACAACGGCACGAAATCCATGCGCGCCGGGCCGCTGCGCGCTCGCCTACAATAGCGGTTTCACGCAACGCTCTTTCAGGAGAAATCATGTCCGTCATCACGACCGAATCGGGCCTCAAGTACGAAGACCTGACCGAAGGCACCGGCGCGCAAGCGCAAGCCGGCAAGACCGTCAGCGTCCATTACACCGGCTGGCTGACCGACGGTCAGAAATTCGATTCGAGCAAGGATCGCAACGACCCGTTCGCGTTCGTGCTCGGCGGCGGCATGGTCATCAAGGGCTGGGACGAAGGCGTTCAGGGCATGAAGGTCGGCGGCGTGCGTCGCCTGACGATCCCGCCGCAACTCGGCTACGGCCCGCGCGGCGCAGGCGGCGTGATTCCGCCGAATGCGACGCTCGTGTTCGAAGTCGAACTGCTCGACGTCTGACCCCGCCTCCGGCCGTTTCCCTCCCGATGGAACGCATCGCCTCGCCTGCCATCGCGCTGCGCCGCTACGCCACGTGCGAAGCGTCGGACGTGCACGACTTCCACCAGGTCGTGCTCGGCGTCGATGGCGCGATGGTGATGGCGGTGGACGGCATCGGCCGGCGCATCGACCGGCACGCGGCCTGGCTGATTCCGGCCGGCGCGCGCCACGACTACGCGGGCCTCGGCGAGAATCGCCAGCTCGTGATCGACCTGCCCGCCGCGTCGCTCGCGGTACCGCAGCGGCTGTTCGACCATGCGCGCGCCGTGTCGATCGACCCCGCGCTCACGTCGCTCGTCGCGCAGATCGCGGCGGCCGCCGTACAGCACGATGCTCCGGCCGGCGACGCACGGCAGGCCGCCGCGCACCGCTTTCAATGGCAGGCCGCCGCGCGCCTGTGCGACGCGCTGCTCGACGATGCGGGCATCGCCGCGCCGGCGTCGGGCCTCGATTTCGCGCGCATCGACCGCTGGCTGCGCGCGCGGCTCGCCGAACCGCTGCGCATCGCCGATCTCGCCGCGCACTGCGGCTACGGGATGCGCCGGTTTCATCAACTGTTCGTCGACGCGTTCGGCGAAACGCCGCATCGCTACCTGCAGCGGCTGCGGCTCGACGCCGCGGTCGTGCTGCTCGCCGACGGCCGGCATTCGCTCGTCGACATCGCGGGCAGCGTGGGCTTCGCGGATCAAAGCACGTTCACGCATGCGTTCACGAAGCGCTTCGGCGTGGCGCCCGGACGCTGGCGCGGCGAACGGCATTGAGCGCAGTGGCGCGCTGAATACGCATCGACGCACGTAGCCGGCGGCACGCGCGGCATCCGTATCGACGCTTCACGTCCCGCTGAAACGTCGCCTGTCCGTCGCCGCCTACGATGGGCGCATGGATACGACCGCACCATCCCCCGCTTTCCCGCCCGCGCTGGCGCGCGTCGTCGCCGCCGTCAACATCGTTGCGGATCGAAACCGCCGTGTCGGTCATGCTGCTGCTCGCGGCCGCGCTGCTCGCGACCCGTGTGCGGGCCGCTGCGCGTCGCGGCGCGTCCCCGGCAACTCGTGCGACGCCGCCGGCCGATCGCGCGCGTGCGGTCATGCGTCGCCGGGGCGAGGTCGGATCGGGTAACGCCAACGAAAGAAGATCTTCGTGAATCGACTCGCGTAGCCGGCCGGACCGCGCTCGTGCTTCCACGCCGAATGCCATCCGACGGCGCAATCGGCGCGCATGACGCTCACCGACGCGCCGTGCCCGCTTCGTCACCGATCTTCTTCACGACGGTCTCGGCCGCCTTCAAAGGCCGGCCGTCGTCGTGCCGCAGCGCGAGCTTGCGAATCGCGCGCCCGGTGCCGCGGTCGATCAGCACCGAATGCGGCTCGCCGCGCGCGAACAGGTTGGCCTCGCCCCACTGCCGCAGCATCACGATGACCGGAAACAGCCCTTCGCCTTTCCTGGTCAGCACGTACTCCTGATACGCGGTGCCGTCGGAGGCCGGCACCACGTCGAATACGCCCGCGTCCACCAGCATCTTCAGCCGGTCGGACAGGATGTTGCTCGCGACGCCGAGGCTCGCGCGGAAATCGCCGAAGCGGCGCACGCCGTCGAACGCGTCGCGCACGATCAGCAACGCCCAGCGATCGCCGACGATATCGGTCGCGCGCGCCACCGGGCACGGCGAATCCGCAAGACTTTTCTGCCTGGCCATGTTCCTCTCCGCAACCGCGCCGGGCCGCCTTCGCGGGCCGGCGGACCATCCGTGCACGGGCCCCACGCCCGCCGTCAAACAGGTTGCATTTTAAAACTACTTTCCCTACACTCCAAACCAGTTTCAAATTGCAACTACATTGCATGAGGAAACCCATGGAATCGTCCTGCCATTCCGGCACCGTTGCATCGAACGCGCCAACCGGTGCGATCCCTCCGGCCGCGAGCGGCCGCCTGTCGTCGGCGCGCGTCGCGCTCCTGGCCGTCTGCTGCGCGGCGAGCGTTGCGAACGTCTACTACGCGCAGCCGCTGCTCGATTCGATCGCGCGGGATTTCGGCGTGTCGCAAGCCGCGGTCGGCGGCGTCATCACCGCGACGCAGCTCGGCTGCGCGCTCGCGCTGCTGTTCGTCGTGCCGCTCGGCGACCTGCTGAACCGCAAGCGTCTGATCGCCGTGCAGCTTGTACTGCTGAGCGCCGCCTGCATCGGCGTGGCCGTGGCGTCGACACGCGTCGCGCTGCTGGCCGGGATGGTCGCGGTCGGGTTGCTCGGCACCGCGATGACGCAAGGGCTGATCGCCTGCTCGGCCACCCTCGCCGGCGCAGGCGAACGCGGGCGCGTCGTGGGCGCCGCGCAGGGCGGCGTCGTGGTCGGGCTCCTGGCCGCGCGCTCGCTGGCGGGCGTCGTCACCGACATCGCGGGATGGCGGGCGGTCTATCTCGTGTCGGGCGGGCTCGCGATCGCGATGCTGGTCGTGCTGTCGCGGCTGCTGCCGGACCGGCACGAACCGCGCGCACGCATCGGTTATGCGGCGCTGCTGCGCTCGATGGTGTCGCTGCTGCGCGACGAACGCGTGCTGCGCGTGCGCGGCGCGATCGCGCTGCTGATGTTCGCCGCGTTCAGCATCTTCTGGAGCGCGCTCGTGCTGCCGCTGAGCGAGCCGCCGCACGCGATGTCGCACACGCAGATCGGCGCATTCGGCCTCGTCGGCGCACTGGGTGCGGCGGCCGCCGCCCGCGCGGGCCGGCTCGCGGATCGCGGGCGCGGCGAAGCGACGACCGGCGCCGCACTCGCGCTGCTCGCCTGCTCATGGCTGCCGCTCGCGTTCGGCAATACGTCGATTGCGCTGCTGATCGTCGGCATCGTGCTGCTCGACGTCGGCGGACAGGCCGTGCACGTCGTCAATCAGAGCATGATTCTCGGTGCGCGGCCCGACGCGCATGCGCGGCTCGTCGGCTGCTACATGCTGTTCTATTCGGCCGGCAGCGGGCTCGGTGCGATTGCGGCGACGATGATGTATGCGCGCGCCGGATGGACGGGCGTCTGCGGGCTCGGCGCGGCGGTGAGCGTGGCCGCGCTCGGCGTATGGGCCGCGACGCTGCGGCGCGCGTGATGCGCGCGGGCCATGCGGATCGAACGGGAAAGGCCGGCGCGCCCTCGGCGGGCGTCCGGCACGCGAACCGGCCGCGCACGCGCGCCCGTCGGGCTTGCGGTTCGGCGCGCGCGGGGCGCGCCGCAGACGTTCAGCCCGCCGCCCGGATCGCCTCTTCGTAGACGCCGGCCACGCGCCGCGCGATCACCGCGTTGTCGAAATGATCGCGCGCATAGCGCTTGCACGCGGCCTCGTCGGGCAGCGCGATCGCACCCGACAGCGCACCGCCGAGCCCTTCGGCGATCGCATCCGCGCCCGTCGACGGCAGCACGAGATCGTTCGACAGCCCGGCGACCGCCTCCGGCAGCCCGCCGACCGGCGTAACCAGCACCGGCGTGCCGGATGCCAGCGATTCGACGGTGATCAAGCCGAAGCCCTCCAGCGCGACCGTCGGCACGACGCTGACCGTCGCCGCGCGGTACAGCGCCGCGAGATGGTGGTCGGGCACGAAGCCGAGCAGCTTCACGTTGTCCTGCAACCCGGCTGCGTCGATGCGCTGCTGCAGTTCCTCGCCGATCTTGCCCTTGCCGGCGATCAGCAGCAGGATGTCCGGGTGACGGCGCTTGACGAGGCCGATCGCGTCGATCAGGTCCTCCAGTCCCATGCGCCGCACGAGCCGGCGCACGGCCAGCATGATCGGCCGGTCCTGCGGCAGTTGCAGCTTGTGCCGCGCCTCGGCCGGCGTGAGCGGCGTGTCGAACTGCGCGGTATCGACGCAGCCGGGAATCACGCGCACGCGCGACGGATCGATCCCGTAGCGGTTCGTCAGGATCTGGCCGAACGCCTGCGACAGCACGATCAGCCGCGACGAGCGCGTATAGACGGCCTGTTCGAGATAGCGCTTCGCGCGCTGCCCGAGCGACGCGGCGCCCTCGACCTGGCTTTCGTCGGCCCACGGCCCCTGGAAGTGCGAGACCTGCGGAATCCCGCGCGTCACGTCGAGGCCCGGAAACGTGTACAGCGCGAAGTGCGACGAAATCACGTCCGGCCGCTCGCTGCGGATCTCGTCGCGCAGCGCACGCCGCGCGGCGAGCATCCGCCGCGCGAGCGGCTGCGACGCAGGCCCGAAGCCCTGGATCGCCCCGCCCGTGTCGTCGGCGACCTTCGGCGAGCCGGCGACGAGCCCGCGCACCTCGACGCCCGCGCCGGGCAGCGCGCCGACGAGCGAGTAGTACATCCGGTCGAGGCCGCCCGCGCGTTCGGGGAACCAGTGCATGCCGATCTGCAACGATTTGATCGGCCGGGAAGATTGGGACATCACGGTTGCTCCTGCGTGATCGCATGCTCGGCCCGCTCGAAGGCGGACGGCTGCGTGGGTTGGCCGATGCGCCGGTAAAGCGCGACGTACTGGGCGCCCATGTGCGCCCAGCCGAAACGGGTCATCAGTTCGCGGGCCGCATCGCCCATCGCGCGACAGGTGTCGCGCGACGCCGCGAGCGAGCCGATCGCCTGCGCGAGCGCGGCCGGATCGTCCGGATCCTCCAGCACGATTCCGCATTCGCGCGTGATGATTTCCGCGCCGCCCGCCGTGCGCGCGGTGACGACCGGCAGCCCGGCCGCCATCGCCTCCAGCAGCGACAGGCTCATCGCTTCGTAGCGCGACGGAAAGACATATGCGTCGACCGAGCGCATCAGCGTCGGCATGTTCTTCACGAGACCGAGGAAATGCACGCGCGAATCGATGCCGAGCGCGCGCGCTTCGTCGGGATACGGGCTGCCGGGCAAGTAGCCGGCCACCGCGAGATGAACGTTGGGCGGCAGCTTCGTCAGCGCCTTCAGCACCGTGCCGAGGTTCTTGCGCGGCGTGCGCAGGTCGCCGACGAACAGCAGCAGGAACGCGTCGTCCGGCAGCTTGAACGCCGCGCGGTCGGCCTGCGCGCCGGCGAATGCGCTGCCGTCGACGCCGTTGTAGATCACGCTGATCTTGCGGCTGTCGATGCCGAGCCCGGCGATTTCGTCGGCCACCTTCTGCGACACGGCCGTGATCGCGCGCGAGCGCCGGTAGGCCCAGCGCTCGAGCGCGGTGTTCACGCGCGTATAGACGTACTGGTAGGCCGACCACATCCCCTTCGTCAGCCCGAACGGATAGTACGGACTCTTGAACCAGCCGCCGTGCACGAAGTGCGCGGTATTCACGTCGGCCTTGATCCATGAAATGAAGCCGTTCACGTGCAGCACGTCGTATTCGCCGCGGTGCGCGCGCAGCCATGCCGCGCTTTTCAGCGCGAACACCTGCTGCTTGACGAGATTCGACGGCCAGAAGCCGCCGACCTTCACCGGCACCCAGCGCACGCGCGGGTCGGCCAGCAGCTCGGGCGCGACATGCGACGCGACCAGCGTGACCTCGTAGTTTTCGGCCAGCGCCGCGCGCGCGATTTCGTAATTGACGCGGCCCTGCCCGTCGTTATGTCGCACGACGTGCGTGACGATCGCGATTCTCAATGGTCGCCTCCCCGTGAACGCGCGGCGGCCAGCAGGCGTTGCGCCTTCTGCCAGTGCGCCGCGGCAAGTATCGAAAAAATGGCCGTGAACATCAGCAGGCCGCCGGTGCCGATCAGCGAGTTCGTGAACACGAGCATCGCGAAGGTCGACAGGCACAGGCTCAGGCACGCGCCGACGAACTTGTCCTTGCGCAGCTTGAACGCCGCGCGCAGCGTGCGGCCGAACAGCATCACGACGCCCGCGAGATACAGCAGCGTGCCGGGCCAGCCGAGCACGAACGGCACGTTCATCACGCCGCTGTCGAAGCTGCCGTACTTGCCGAGCTCGCCGCTGTCGCTCGACAGCTTCGTGGACGCACCGGTCGCGCCCATCCCTTCGCCGGCGACGTCGGTGAATGCCGTCTGCGCGAAGGTCGCGTAGAACTTGTTGCGGTCGTCGTAGCTGCGGTCGTCCTTCAGGTTCGCGATCGACTGCAGGCGCTGGCCGAGCCGGTCGGCCACCGGCCCGACGGTCAGGAGCGGCACGCACAGCCCGACCAGCACGACGCCGCTGATCAGGATCCGCATCCGCACGCGGTTGCTCGATTGCACGAGCTGGATCGCGAGCGCGATCACCCAGCCGCCCCAGGTCGAGCGCACGAGACACAGCGCGAACGACACGAAGCCCGCCGCGCCCGCGAACCAGCGGATCTTCTGCGGCGCGACCAGCACGAACACCAGCGCGCCCATCATCGCGAACGCGAATGGCCCGGACGAATTCATCGTGCTGAACACGCGCACGCCGTACGGCACCGGCTCGCCCTGCGAACCCATCTGCGAGCCGACCATCCACAGCACGTCCCACTGCGGCATCACGAAATACTGCACGACGCCGTACACGCCCATCACGAGCATGCCCCACATGAAGGTGGAGAGCAGCACGTCGCGGTACTCCGGATAGTTGCGCGCGTTCACCATGATGTGAAAGCCGATCAGGATCGGGTACAGCCAGTTCGCGAGGTCGTAGGTCGCGGCCATCACGCCGCTCGACACGATCCCGACGAGATACGCATACACGAGCCCGAACAGGATCAGCAGCACCGGAATCCCACGTCGCTGCGCGAGCACGCGGTAATGCCTGAGCAGCCCGAAGCCGGCGATCATCGTCACCGCGAGCGGCGCGACCTGGATCAGGCTCGTCGGCGTGAACGCGCCCTTCGACCAGTCGGCCAGACGCCGCACTTCCGGGCTCAGGAACCACACCCACCACATGAAGCCGACATAGCGCGCCGGGCTCTTGAAATACAGCCAGACGCCCACCCCGATGGCCAGCACCGGGAACGCGAGCGTCAGCACCTTGCCCTGGTGGACGGCGATCAGCGCGGCGGTGAACGTCCACAGCCCGGCCTGCCCGGCCCAGTGCTTCGGCTCGGCGAACCGGCTGCGGGTGCGCGACGGCGCGCGTTCGGCGGCAATCGTACTCATCGATGCGCGCTCACTGCGACGAAGGACGCGAATCGGCGAGCGGCATCGCCACGCCAGCCGCCGCGGGTGTGCGGCGCCGGCGCAGCATGTCGCGCGTGATCCGCACGTGCTGCTCGGCGAACGCCTGCGTGGTCAGGTCGCGTTCGCGCAGGCACGCGGCGGCCGCACGCGCGCAGTCGAGCGCCGCCACCGGATCGGCGACGAAGCGATCGGCGGCCTGGCGCATCGCCTGCGCGTCGAACGCCGGCACATAGGCGGCCGTATCGTGCGGAAAGTAGTCGCTCAGGCCGCCCACGTCGGACACGATCATCGGCTTGCCGACGGCCGCCGCCTCGAGCATCACCGTGATGCCCGACGCGTGGAAATTCGGCCGCAGCGGCACGACGATCACGTCGGCCCACGCGTACAGTTCGTGCTGCTTCGCGAGCCCCGCCGCCGGGCCAATCTTCACGTTCGGCGCGTGCCACTCGCGCGGCACGCGGCGGCGCGTCGCGAGCCGCACGTCGTAGCGCGCGTCGCCGCCGAACGCGGCGAGGAACGTGCGCCAGTCGCGGTCGCGGTCGTTGCCGATCGCCGCGATCCGCAGCGGCCGGTTCGGTTTCCATTGCTGCGGCTCGACCGGCGGGAAATCCTGCGTGTTCAGCCCGTAATAGACGAACTCGGCTTCGCGCCCGAGATAGCGGCGGCACAGGTCGGCGTTGTCGCGAGCCAGCGTGGTCAGCACGTCGGCGCGCGCGAGCAGCTTGCGGTAGAGCCAGCGGCGCGGGCCGCCGAAGCTGTTCCATTTGTCGAACAGCCACACGCTCTGCGCGAGCAGCAGCGGGCGCTTGCCCTGCGCGCCGGCGAGCTTCAGGATCAGCGCGGCGGCCAGATGCTCCTGCTCGGTGTGGGTCCAGATCACGTCGGTATCGAGCAGCGCCGCGCGGTTGCGCCACGCATGCACGACGTCGAAGCCGAGCGCCGCCTTCAGCGCACGGCGCGCGACGCTCACGACGCGGTTCTCGCCGCCGTCCTGCGAATAGGTCAGCCGGAATTCGTCGGATTCGGCGTGGTGATAGCCGTACAGGCAGCCGATGTTGTCGCCTTTCCGATAGGTACGCGGATCGGCGCCATAGAACAAATGGACGTGAACTTTCGTTGCATCCTTCGTGGTCATGCGAGCCCTCCGGGCGTGGCCGCGCGCATTGTGCGCAGGCCGTTCAAGACGTCACCGGCGGCATCGCCGCACGATGGGGGGCGAGATTCGTGCGGCGCGCATCGCGTGCGCCGCGGCGCACCGCGCGCCAGTGCGCGAGCACGCGGGCACGCCGCGCGGTGGGCAGCGACAGCAGCACGTGCGCGAAGCCCGGATAGACGCGCGTGCCGATCAGCGTCCACCACCACCACGCGATCTCGCGCCGTACCGGCGGCAGATGCTCGCGCAGCGTCAGCTGCAGGTTGTACGCGCCGTTGCTGATCGCGTTCAGCGAGGCCGCATCGCGACGGTCGTCGTCGAAGCGCTCGGCCGGAAAATGATCGACGGCGATCGCCGGGTCGTACAGCAGCGTCCAGCCCGCGCGCTGCACTTCCATGCTGAACGCCATGTCGTTGTGCACCTGCGCGCCGGCGCCGCGCAGCCGCGTGTCGAAGCGCAGCCGTTCGATCGCCGCGCGGCGGTAGCTCATGTTCGCGCCTTTCAGCATGTCGACCGTGCGCGCGCCGCCGACGCCGAGGTGATGATTGCCGATGATCTTGCCCGACAGCGTGAGCCGGCCGACCTGCTCTCGCGATTCGTCGAGCAGGCGGCCCTTCTCGTGCACCCAGTCGCGGCCGCCGACCGCGCCCACGCGCGGGTCGGACAGGAACGCGGCTTCGATGCGTGCGAGCCAGTCGGGGTGCGGCGCCGCATCGTCGTCGGTGATCGCGACGATGTCGCCGGTCGACGCGTCGAGCCCCTTGTTCAGCGCGGCCACCTGCCCCGCCACGTCGACCGGCACGATGCGCAGCGGCAGCGCGCCGCCGACCGCCGGATCGGCGAGCCGTTCGTGCGTGGCGTCGTCCTCCGGGCGCGCGACGACGATCACCTCGTCGGGCAGCCGCTGCTGCCGCTGCAGCGCCAGCAGGCAGCGCGCGAGGTCGGCGGGACGCCGGTAGGTCGGAACGAGCACGGAAATTTTCATCGAGGGTTCTCCATTCGGCCAGGCCGTTGCGGCGCGCGCCGGCCCGGTGTCGTGCAATGCGATCAAGCGCTCAGGTATTCGTGCACGGCCGCATAGCCGCGGCCGTAGCCGCGCGCCTTCGGCGGCACGCCATTGAAGATCCCGCCTTCCAGATCGACGCCCGCGGTACGCAAGCGCTTGATCGCGTCGGCGATCTCGCCTTCCGTATGCATGCCCGAGCGCAGCACCAGGAAGGTGGCGCCGGCCATGCGGCCGATGATGGTCGCGTCGGTCACCGCGAGCACCGGCGGCGAATCGATCAGCACGACGTCGTAGCGCTTGCCGAGGCCTTCGAGGTATTGCGGCAGGCGCGTCGACATCAGCAGCTCCGACGGGTTCGGCGGGCGCGTGCCGGCCGCGATGAACGACAGGCCCTGCACCGGCGTCTCGCGGATCGCGTCCTCGAGCGAGGACTGGTCGCTCAGCAGCTCCGACAACCCCGGCTGCGAGGTGAGGCCGAAATAGCGGTCGAGCATCCCGCGGCGCATGTCGGCGTCGATCAGCAGCACACGCTTACCCGAATGCGCGAGCAGCACCGCGAGGTTGACCGTCAGGAAGCTCTTGCCGATGCCCGGCGTCGGGCCGGTCAGCACGATCACGCGGTTCTTCGCGTCCATCATCGCGAACTGCAACGCGGTGCGCAGGCTGCGCATGCTTTCGACGCTCAGATCCTTCGGACGCAGGCTCGCGAGGATCGGCCGGGCGCGACCGCCGCCCTTCTCGGCCGCGGCATCGAGCTTCACCTGCTCGGCGCTCTGCGGGACGAGCCCGTACAGCGGCAGGTTGAACGTACGCTCGACGCGGTCCGGATCCTCGATGCCCTGGAACAGGTTGCGGCGCAGGAACACGACGCCGGTGCCGAGGATCAGCCCCAGGAACACGGCGGCCGACAGGATCAGCGCCTTCTTCGGCTTGATCGGATCGCCCGGGCGCAGCGCCGAATCGACGAGGTGGATGTTGCCGCCCGTGCCGGCCTTCTGCACCGACAGCTCCTGCACGCGGTTCAGCAGCAGCACGTAGATGTCCTCGGCGACCTTCGCGTCGCGCTGGAGCTGGACCGCCTTCACCTCGGTCGCCGGCAGGCTGCGGAAGCGGTTGCTGAACTTGTCCTTCTCGCCCTGCAGCTCCGCGAGCTGCTGCTTCGCGGCGATCACCATCGGGTGCGAATCGGTGAAGCGCTGCGCGAGCGACGCGAGCTGCAGGCGCTGCGCGGCGATCTGCTGTTCGTACTGCACGCTGCCTTCGAGGTAGACCTTCGCCTCGTCGCTCGCGTTGATCGACCCCGAGGTGCGCTGGTACTGCGTCAACGCGGCTTCCGCACGTTCGAGATCGGCCTTCAGGCGCGGCTCCTCGCCCTTCAGGAAGTCGAGCATCTTGGTCGCTTCCGCCTGCTTCGCGATCACGTGCTGGTTCAGGTACGACTGCGCGAGCGCGTTCGCGATCGCGGCGGTCTGGTCCGGGTCCTTGCCTTCGAGCGAGATCTGCACGACGCCCGTCTGCTTGCCCTGCTCGGTCACCTGGATGCCCGACTGGAAACCGGTGATCGCGTCGAGATCGTTGTAGCGGACCACCGTGAACTGCGTGCCGGGACGCGCGACGAGCTTCTGCACGAGCAGCGTCACGCCGCCGCCCTGCGCCGATTCCCCGACGCGGCCCGCCAGCAGCCGCGTGCCGTTCGCGTCGACCAGCGAATACGTGCCGTTCGGGCCGGCCGTCAGCGTCAGCTTCTTGCCTTCGAGCGCCGGCACGACGCTGATCGAGTCGACGTCGGCGAGCTCGCCGCCCCACGCATACGACTTCAGGCCGAGCCACGGCCGCGACGGCTGGCCCGGCGTCGCGAGGCGCGCGGCGAGGCTGCCGAGCACCGGCAGCGTCTTCGGCGCGACCGAGAAGTTCAGCTTGAACTGCTCGACGACCGGCGTGACGACGCCGCGGCTCTTGATGATCTCGATTTCCGCATCGGTCGGCGCCTGCTGCGGGCCGCTGTTGATCGACGCGCCCGTCTGCGTCTGCGTGAGCGCCTGCGACGTGTTGTCGTTGCCCTCGACCCGCACGTGCACGTCCGCCTGGTAGACCGGCTTCGCGATGAAGCAATAGAGGCCGGCGAGCGCGACGACCGTCACCGCGATACCGAGCAGCAGCCAGATGTCGTCCATGATGACCTGGAGCAACTGGCCGAGAACGACGTCCTCTTCCTCGGTTTTCGCGGTCAGGTCCGCGTAGGAGTGTTTCGCTTGCGTGTTCACCATTCGTTCCCGCTTGAGTGGTGCCGGGGGGCGGACGCCGCCCCGGCGGGCTATCAGCGCGTGATTTGCCGCATGTAGAAGATCGTCTGGATCGTCGGCAGCACCTGCTGCAGCACACGGTTGAACTGCACCGAGCCGGCCGTGCTGACGTAGACGACGTCGAGCGGTTGAAGCGGGAAGCGGCTCGACAGCATCAGCGCATCGGGCTGCGTCATGTCGAGACGGAACACTTCGGGCTTCGTCGGGTTGTCGCGCATCCCGCGCATCACGTAGATCTTGCGCGGGTTCGCGTCGGTGTCGAGAATCCCGCCGCCGGCCGTCAGCGCGTCGGCGATGGTCAGCTTGCCCTTGAGCATCGGCACCGTGACCGGCGTCTTGACCTCGCCCATGATGAACACGCGGCTGTCGCTGCGGTCCGGCACGTTGACGATGTCGCCCGGCTGCAGCATCACGTTCTGCTTCACCTCGCCGCGATCGAGCACGCCATTCGCATCGAGCGTGTACAGCTTGCCGTCGCGCGTGAGCCGCACGCGCTGCAGGTCGGCCTCGGCGGTCGAGCCGCCCGAGCGCGAGATCGCGTCGACCAACGTGAGCGGCACGTCGCTCACCGCGAGCGGGCCCGGCTGCTTCACCTCGCCCGTCACCTGCACCTTCTGGCTGCGGAACGACAGCACGCGCACGTCGAGCTGCGGGTTCTTCACGTAGCGCGACAGGCTGGACGCCATCTCGTCGCGAATCTGCGCGACCGTCTTGCCCGCCACGCGAATGCGGCCGACGAACGGGAAGAAGATCGTGCCGTCGGCCGCCACGGTCTGGCCGTACGGATCGGCCTGACCCGGCAGCGCGGTCGTATACGGCTGCTGCAGCGCGCCCGCGACCGATTGCGTCGTGTTGCCGCCGCTCGAGAACGACTGGCCCTGCGGCGTCGTCAGCTCCGGGTGGTCCCACACGGTGACGCCGAGAATGTCCTGCGGGCCGACGCGATACGTGTACTGCGACGGATCGGTAAAGCGCCCGGGCGGCAGCGGATGGTCGACCTGCGCTTTCTGCAGCTGATCCATCACCACTTTGGCGTCGATGTAATGAACCGGATAGGTCTCGGCCGCTTCCTGCCGGCCGTCGTCCTTCAGGTTCGACGAGTCGAGGTAGTTGCCGGGCGCGGTCGCACACGCCGACAGGAATGTCGTCAGCGCGACGGCGAGCGCCAGCGGGCGCATGGGACGTTTCAGCATAGTTTTTGCAGCCATCCTTGAACCAGACGTTCGATCAATGAGTAGCTCTCGCGATAGTCGGCCTCGGGGCCGCCATGCGGATCCGCGATCTCGGCGTCCTCCCACTTGCCCAGCAGGTGGACCTTGCCGCGCGCGAACGGATCGACCGATTCGACGGCCTTGATCTGATCGCGCTCGCTGACGAGAATCAGGTCGGCGTCGCGCACGATCCGGCGCGACAGCCGCCGCGAGCGATGGGTCGTCGCATCGACGCCCCGCTCGGCCAGCAGTTGCCGCATCACCGGATCGATGCCGTCGCCGTCGTTCGCGTGCACGCCGGCCGAATGGAACGTCGGGCGCGGGCCGCCGCGCGACGCGGCGTGCGACTTGAACAGCATTTCCGCCGCCGGGCTGCGGCAGACGTTCGCGTGGCAGACGATCAGGATGTTCCGGAACATGGCGTCTCGTAACGAGTGACGGAAAACGGGTTACGCGCCGGCGCGCGCGGCGCCCGGCACGCGGGCGGCGACGGCCTGGCGCGAGCCCGGCCGGCCGATCGGGTGGTACTCGATGCCCTGCTCGCTCATCGTCTCCGGCTCGTACAGGTTGCGGCCGTCGAAGATCACGGGCGTCTTCCACAGGCGGCCGAGCGCGACGAAGTCGGGGCTCTTGAACGCCTTCCATTCGGTGACGATCACGAGCGCGTCGGCGTCTCGCGCGGCCTGCGCCTCGTCGTCGACGAAGGTCAGGCGCTCGAGCCAGCTCGGGTGATCGGCGAGATCGAGCGCGATCACGCGGCGCGCTTCCTGCTGCGCGACCGGGTCGTAGGCGGCGACGCGCGCGCCGCGCGAGAGCAGCTCGGCGATCAACTCGCGGCTCGGCGCCTCGCGCATGTCGTCGGTGTTCGGCTTGAACGCGAGGCCCCACAGCGCGAACGTGCGGCCGCTCAGGTCCTCGCCGAAGCGCGCGACGATCTTGTCGGCGAGCACGCGCTTTTGCGTCGCGTTGACCGACGACACCGCCTTCAGGATCTGCAGCGACTGGCCGTGCTCGTCGGCCGTGCGGATCAGCGCCTCGACGTCCTTCGGGAAGCACGAGCCGCCGTAGCCGCAGCCGGCATACAGGAAGTGATAGCCGATGCGCGGATCGGAGCCGATCCCGCGGCGCACGGCCTCGATGTCCGCGCCGAAGCGGTCGGCGAGGTTCGCCAGTTCGTTCATGAACGAGATGCGCGTCGCGAGCATCGCGTTCGCCGCGTATTTCGTGAACTCGGCCGAACGCACGTCCATGTACAGCGTGCGCTCGTGATTGCGGTTGAACGGCGCGTAGAGCTTCTTCATCAGCTCGCGGGCGCGCTCGCCCGGCACGTCGTCGTCGCAGCCGATCACGATACGGTCCGGCCGCGTGAAATCGTCGACGGCCGCGCCTTCCTTCAGGAATTCAGGATTCGACACGACCGAGAACATCTGGTCGCCGCCGCGCTTCGCGAGCTCCTCGGCGACCGCCGCGCGCACGCGCTCGGCCGTGCCGACCGGCACCGTCGACTTGTCGACGATCACCTTGAAGCCGGTCATGTAGCGGCCGATGTTGCGCGCCGCCGCGAGCACGTATTGCAGGTCGGCCGAACCGTCCTCGTCGGGCGGCGTGCCGACCGCGATGAACTGCACGTCGCCGTGCGCGACCGCGGCCTCGATGTCGGTCGAGAAGCGCAGGCGGCCGGCCGAGCGGTTGCGCGCGATGACTTCCTTCAGGCCCGGCTCGTGAATCGGCACGCCGCCGCCGTTCAGGATGTCGATCTTCGCCTGGTCGACGTCGAGACAGAACACGTCGTGCCCGATGTCGGCGAGACAGGCGCCGGTGACAAGCCCTACGTAACCGCTGCCGATGATAGTCAGATTCATGATGTGTCGGACCCCTTGACCAATGATTCGAAATTCGGAAAACCGGAATGCCTGCGTGACGCAGCGCGTCGGTGTCAGTACGCGTTGCTGCCGGTGAAGCCTTTCCACAGCGTCAGCACGACGATCTTGATGTCGAGCCAGAACGACCAGTTCTGCATGTAGTACAGGTCGAGCTTCACGCGGCCCATCATCTTCTCGATCTGGTCGGTCTCGCCGCGAAAGCCGTTGATCTGCGCCCACCCGGTGATGCCCGGCTTGATCCGGTAGCGGAACATGTAGCCCTTGACCAGATCCTTGTAGATGTCGTCGTGCGCGAGCGCATGCGGGCGCGGGCCCACCACCGACATCTCGCCCTTCAGCACGTTGATGAACTGCGGCAGCTCGTCGAGGCTCGTGCGCCGCAGGAACCGGCCGACCGGCGTCACGCGCGAGTCGTTCTTCGTTGCCTGCGTGACCTGCCCGGCCACTTCCTGATGCACCTTCATCGAGCGAAACTTGTAGATCTCGAATTCGTGCCCGTCGATGCCCTTGCGCTTCTGCCGAAAGAACACCGGCCCGCGCGAGGTCAGCTTGATCAGAACCGCGATCAGCACCATCACCGGCGCGAGCGCCGTGAGCGCCGCCAGCGCGAACAGCCGGTCGAACACGAACTTCGGCAGGATCCGCACGTCGGTGATCGGCGACGCCGCGAGGTTGATCGCCGGCACGCCGAGCACCTCGACCACCTCCTGGTTGAAGAACGACAGCGTGCGCACGTCCGGAATGAAGCGGATGTTCACGAAGTCGTGCCGGAACACCGTCACGATCTCGTGAATCCGACGCTCCTCCGTGATCGGCAGCGTGAGCCACAGCTCGCTGATCGCGCGGCTGCGCACCAGCCACACCAGCGATTCGAACTGCCGCTCGATACGCACGTCGTCGAGCGCGACTTCGCCCGGCGCCTCGCTTTCGTCGTACACGCACACCGGGTTGAAGCCGGCTTCCGGCCGCGCCCGCATCTGCGCGATCAGCCGCCGTGCCGCCGGCGTGCCGCCGACGATCGCGACCGCCTTCAGGTTGTAGCCGCCGCGGCGCAATTGCCGCAGCACCACGTGCACGCAGGCTTTCGAGCATGCGAGCAGCGCCATCGTCGCGAGCGCCCAGTAGCCCAGCCACAGCCGCGACAGGTCGCCCGACTGGTGAAAGCTGAAACTCAGCAGGATGCCCGCGAGCTCCACGGCGAGCCACGCGAACGCAACGCGGACCACCAGCCCGACGAGACGCTTGCCGCGCCACGACTGGTAGATGCCGACGGCCGGAAAGAACACGACGACCAGCAGGCAGTCGAACAGCACCGTCGTGCGCTGCAGGTCGCTGAGCCCGATGCTGCCGTCGTGCAACGCGGCCGCGATCAGCGCACCCGTCACGACCATCGCGATATCGATGACTCTCGCCAGCACGCTCAACATGTCTGTTTCCTCTTCTTTGAACAGGCGTTTGCCGAACAGCGCCTTGCGCAGCCCATGCCGCACATTCGATTCAAACGTTGCATGACGCTATTGAAGCGACAAGAAAATTCCTCCTCAAGCGCACAAGTATTTCGAAAAATAATCGGAAATTCTTGCCGCGATCTTTTTTAATTAAATCGGCAGGTTTTCCCGAATCGGTCGGGAACGGGGATTTTTTCGGAATCGTTACGCTTCCCGGTCACCCTTTGCGGGCAGTCGTGTCCGGCCGGCACCCGGAATTATTTTTTATTTTTTTATTGCCGGCCGGTGCTATCGCGGAAAATTCTCCCGGACGAATGCGCGGCGGATATCCGGCATTGGGTCCGGTTTTATTGTCGATTTACTTCATGCTACAACGACAGGCACTGACTTCAACCGTGGAGAGTGTCATCATGAATGCTCCGGCAGTGGTCGCCGAAACGCGCCCTTCTACTTCCGCCGCACCCGCCGCACCCGCTGCCGGCACGCGTCTCGCCGTGCAGCCCGTGATTCTCGCCGGCGGTTCCGGCACGCGCCTGTGGCCGATGTCGCGCGAGCGTTTTCCGAAACAGCTGATCGGCCTGCTCGGCGATCACTCGCTGCTGCAGTCCACCGCGCTGCGCCTCGACGGCCTGACGGCCGATCATCCGCTCAACGACGACGTGCTGATCGTCTGCGGGGAGGATCACCGCTTCACGACCGCCGAGCAACTGCGCCTGACGGCCAAGCACGCGACGATCATGCTCGAACCGCTCGGTCGCGACACCGCACCGGCGCTGACGCTCGCCGCGCTGCGGCTCGTCGCCGGCGGCAACGACGCGGTGATGACCGTGATGCCGGCCGACCATGCGGTCGCGGACGTGCCGCGCTTTCACGCGGCCGTCGCGGCCGGCGTGCACTGCGCCGCGCAAGGCAAGATCGCGACGATGGGCATCGTGCCGAAGCACGCGGAAACCGGCTACGGCTACATCCGCGTCGGCGCGCCGCTCGGCGACGCCGGAACCGGCCCCCTCGACGTGCGCCGCCTCGACCGTTTCGTCGAGAAGCCGCACCTCGAACTCGCGCAGCAGTACGTCGCTTCGGGCGAATACTGGTGGAACAGCGGGATCTTCATCGTGCGCGCGTCGGTCTGGCTGAAGGCGATCCGGCAGCTCGAACCCGCGATCTACGCGGCCTGCGAACGGGCCGTCGCGCAGGGCAAGGAGGACGGCGACTTCTTCCGCGTCGATCGCGACGCATTCGCCGCATCGCCGTCGAACTCGATCGACTACGCGGTGATGGAACCGCTCGCGAGCCTGCCTCAACTGTGCGAGAGCGTCGTCGTGCCGCTCGACGCGGGCTGGTCGGACGTCGGCTCGTGGGATGCGATCTGGCAGATCTCGCCGAAGGACGAAACCGGCAACGTCGGCCGCGGCCACGTGCTGTTCGAAGGCGCCGAATCGACGTTCGCGCATTCGGAAAGCCGGCTCGTCGCCTGCGTCGGCACGCAGAATCTGGTCGTCGTCGAAACGCCCGACGCCGTGCTCGTCGCGGACAAATCGCGCGTGCAGGACGTGAAGAAGATCGTCGGGCACATCAAGGCGCGACAAGGCTCCGAAGCGACCGACCACCGCAAGGTGCATCGTCCGTGGGGCCACTACGACTCGGTCGACATGGGCGAGCGCTTCCAGGTGAAGCGCATCGTCGTGAAGCCGGGCGCGCAACTGTCGCTGCAGATGCACCACCACCGCGCCGAGCACTGGATCGTCGTGCGCGGCACCGCGCGCATCACGCGCGGCGACGAAACGTTCCTGCTGTCCGAAAACGAATCGACGTACATTCCGCTCGGCGTATCGCACCGCCTGGAGAACCCGGGCAAGATGCCGCTCGAGCTGATCGAAGTGCAGTCGGGTGCGTATCTCGGCGAGGACGACATCGTCCGCTTCGACGATACCTACGGCAGACAGTAACGCGTCGCCGCCATGCACGAAAGGGCGCCGCCTCGACGGCGGCGCCCGGGCAAGGCAGACATGGAGACACCGAAGGAGACACCGGACTTGCGCGCGGGCGTCGTGGCGCACGACGGCCCGCGCGTTGCACGGCAACGGCGATCAGCCCACGCGGTACTCGTATTCGCGACGCTCCGACTGCACGGGATCGTTGCGGCTTTCCGACAACGCGCCCGCGCGACGCTCGGCGATGAAGCGCTTGATGTCCGACTCCGCGCGCGCCAGCGCCGACAAGCCGGCCAGCACTTCGCCCTGCGGCTCGCGCGCCGGCGCGTCGCTCGCACCGTGGCGATCGATCCACTGGCGCGCCCAGTCGAGCGCGTACTGCTCGGCTTCCTCGGCGTCGGTGAAGCGCGGGCCGATCAGGCCCGAGCGCTCGACGCGCCGGTCGTCCTGCGAGATCTCGGCCCATGCGCGATACATCAGGTTCTGCACGGGCTGCGCGATCCCGCTGATCGTGTAGCCACGATATTCGTCGACCTGCGGCTCGGCCGCGGCGAAGCTCGCCGCCGACGCCCGCACATGGCGCAACTCCGTGGCCGGCGCGCCGGGCACCGTGAACGACACGTCGGAGCGGCCGTCCACCTGGTCGTCCCGCATCGTGCTCAGCGACGCACCCTCGCCCGGCCAAACGTTTGCCTGCGCAACCGGCAATTGCCACGACTCGGGGTTCTGCCAGAACACGCCGCGCAGACGGTCGTTGTCGGGCATGGGCTCCGCGCGGCGGGCCGGCGCGACCGCGACGGGCGGCGGCGGAATATACGCGAACGTGCGCCCGCTGAACTGGGTCAGCACGTCGATCATCTTCAGCAGCGTGCCGTTCGCGAGCCACTCTTCGTAGCGGCGGCGGCACGTCGGCCCGGATGGATAGCGACCAGGCAGCTTTGACCAGGCTTCCCCGGTCGTCAGGATCCAGAGCACCGCGTTGGCGACGACGCGCGGTTCGGCGCGCGGACGCCCGCGACGGTTCAGCCGGATGGGTTCATCGGCGATCAGCGCTGAAAGGCGAAACCACTCTTCATCGTTAAGCTCATCGAAGAACATAGTCGATCTCTCCACGCAGCCAGGCCGGGGCTGCGATTGGCGGCGCCGTCGCGACACATCGCGTCGCGGGGCGGCCAGGTTGCACATTATGGTTATCCGGCGTTGTGCATACCGGGCGACACCGCACTTTCACGGTGCCGCGATTCCCGGCAATGGCGCACAAATCGCGGTCTCACTCCAATGTGGGAATTTTTGTGCACGAAGCATACCATCCTCAGGGTTTATCTCAATATGACAATGACTTAATGTTACGCACTGAAACAACCTGCCATGGGCGAGCAATCCATTTACGCTTGAATTTTTTTGCGAGATCTTTATGCCGGCGGCTGCAAAGGCCCGTCTGGCGGGGCTCCGCAGCGTCTGAAGAATACCGTGAAACGGGCCGTTGCGGCCTGCTCCGACCCCACCCGCGACACTCCGCGAAATGGCTCCCCGAGATCGGTAAATCAGGGAAAAATCCGTAACAAGATATTCACGAATCGGTAAATCATTCGATTTTCGGAGAATCGAATTATCTCCATGCACAATCTTTTTATTGTTTCTCTGCGAGTAATGAAAATACGCTGACGCAGCGCGCCCACTGTGTCTCCGCATGCAAATCCGTCACCGTTGTTACATTTTCGGGGAAACAGGCGAGCAGCCGCGCCTCAGCGTGCGGCGCGCCGGTTTCGGGTCGGAACGGAAAAGCGGGAGCCGGCAGGCGCGGCAGGCGCCCCCTCAGCGCAGATCGCCGGCCAGCGCTGCGGCCACGTCCGCGTCGATACGCTGCGGCGGCATCGTATAGGCCGGATGATCGCAGCCGATCGACAGCGCCGCCCCGCCCTTGAGCGCAGCGCGCATCGGCGCATCGAACTCGAAGCGGACGAAGTGCACGGCCGACGTTTTCTCGGCGTTGTCGCGCTCGAGATCCTCGTCGGCGATCGCGTAGACGCTCGCGTGCCCGTCGACCCGCAGGTACACGCGATCCTCGACCCCGATCAGCCGAGCGAGCGCCGCGCGCCGTTCGACCTCGTGCTCGTACTCGATCTGCATCGTCGCCTTCAGGTTGGTGCCGTCGGGCACCAGCGGCAGATACGCGTCGAGCTCCGCTGCGATGCCGGCTTCGTCGAAGATCTTCTCGATGTGCAGCATCTCGTGGATCTGGTAGCGGATCGTCGTCTCGTCCTCGAACAGGAAACGCAGGTGATTGCCGAGCGCCACCGCGCGGCGACGCTTGTACGCGACGAGCCGCGCGTGTTCGGCCTTGCGGATCTTCGCGTACGCTTCGAGCGTCAGCAGGGAGTCGCGGGTCAGCGTCATGGATGTCCTCGTGGGTGGCCGGCGGCTCAGATGCCGTACGCGCGGCGCAGCAACGTCAACGGATGCGCGAGCGGCGCTTGCGGCAGCCCCTTCTCGTCGATGCCCTGCACGATGTGATGGCCGGCGAGCGCGCAGTCGGACGACACGACGTCCGGCTGCGGCTCGGCCATCGCCTTGAACACGGGCGCGCCGATCCGCATCGCATCCGCATGGAACGCCTTCTTCACGCCGAACGTGCCCGCGTGGCCGGAGCAGCGCTCGACGACGTTCACGCGCGTATCGGGCACGAGCGACAGCGCATCGGCCGTCTTGCGGCCGATGTTCTGCACGCGCGCATGGCACGGCACGTGATACGACACGGTGCCGAGGCCGGTCTTGAAATCGGTCTTCAGCAGCCCGTCGCGATGCCGTGCGATCACGTATTCGAACGGATCCCAGAACGCATCGGCCACCGCGCGCACGGCTGCGTCGGCGGGGAACATCAGCGGCAGCTCGCTCTTGTACATCAGCACGCAGCTCGGGATCGCGCCGATCAGCGCATAGCCTTCACGCGCGTAGCGTTCGAGCACGGGGATGTTGACCGCCTGCTTCGCGGCGACGCCCTCGAGATTGCCCTGCTCGAGCAACGGCATCCCGCAGCACGCTTCGTGCGTGACGAGCTCGTACGGGATCTCGTTGTGCGCGAGAATCGCGAGCAGGTCGTGGCCGATCCCCGGCTCGTTGAAATTCACGTAGCACGTCGCGTAGATCGCGACCTTGCCGGGCGTGCGTTCGCCGTCCCGCACGGGCGGCGTGTCCGAGCGCCTGGCGGCGCGCCGGAACGTGCGCGGCGCGAATTCCGGCAGCCACGCATGGCGATCGACGCCGAGCACCGCTTCGAGCGCGTGGCGCGCGGGCGGCGTGCGGTTCACCGCATTGACCGTCTGCGTGACGACCGGAATGCCCGCGAAACGGCCGAGGGCATCGGTATTCGACAGCACCTTGTCGCGCAGCGGCGCTTCGCCGCGCTTGTAACGCGCAGCCTTGCCGCGCAGCATCAGGTGCGGGAAATCGACGTTCCATGCGTGCGGCGGCACGTACGGGCATTTCGTCATGTAGCAGAGGTCGCACAGATAGCACTGGTCGACGACCTTGCCGAATGCGGCCTTCGGCACTTCGTCGATGTCGCCCGTCGGCGTGTCGTCGACCAGGTCGAACAGCGCCGGAAACGCGCCGCACAGCGACACGCAGCGCCGGCATCCGGCGCAGATGTCGAATACGCGCGTCATTTCCGCATCGATCTCGGCCTGGTCGTAGAACGCTTCGGACTGCCAGTCGAGCGGATGCCGGGTCGGGGCTTCGAGACTGCCTTCCTTGTGGGGCATGGGACGCTCCCGCGTGGCGCGCATGGGCGCAGGC
Organism: Burkholderia sp. MSMB1072; assembly: GCF_001524725.1. Classification (NCBI taxonomy): domain Bacteria; kingdom Pseudomonadati; phylum Pseudomonadota; class Betaproteobacteria; order Burkholderiales; family Burkholderiaceae; genus Burkholderia; species Burkholderia sp. MSMB1072. The sequence continues at coordinate 82,006 of NZ_LOYC01000047.1, read as the reverse complement.
GCACCGCCCGCGCGGTGCGGGCGGCGATGAACGAACCGCCGGCCGCGCGGCGTTGCCGTGCGACCTGCGGCGGCCCGTCAGTCGACGAGACCGTCCAGCGCCTTCGTGTAGCGGTTCGCGTGACTGCGTTCGGCCTTCGCGAGCGTCTCGAACCAGTTCGCGATTTCGTCGAACCCTTCGTCGCGCGCGGTCTTCGCCATGCCCGGATACATGTCGGTGTATTCGTGCGTTTCGCCGGCGATCGCCGATTCGAGATTCAGCCGCGACGAACCGAACGGCAAACCCGTGGCCGGATCGCCGACGGCTTCCAGGTATTCGAGATGGCCGTGTGCATGGCCGGTTTCGCCTTCGGCGGTCGAGCGGAACAGCGCGGCCACGTCGTTCTGCCCCTCGACGTCGGCCTTCGAAGCGAAATACAGATAGCGCCGATTCGCCTGCGATTCGCCCGCGAATGCGGCCTTCAGGTTCTCTTCGGTTTTGCTGCCCTTGAGTTGAGCCATTTGCGCCTCCGTTCGAGTCGGCGCGGCCGCGTGCGACGCCGGGCCGATCAGATATGTGGGGAACGATGCGTACGCCGGGCGCGCATCGTGCTCTTCAATCTAGGCGCTCGCGTTCGCATCCCCCAATAGGCTTTTTCAATGCGGGCGATAGTGTCGGGTGCGAACGCGGCAAATGGCCGGGAAGACGGGCGCGGCGCGCTGCCGCGCTCGTCGTGCGCCAAGCGTCACGCGTCCATCGCGCGCTTGAGCAGCAATTCGCGCTCACGCTCGTTGCGCGTCAGTTCCGCCGCACGGCGGAACTCCAGCTTGGCCTCGTCCGCGCGGCCGAGCTTCGCGAGCAGATCGCCGCGCACGCTCGGCAGCCAGTGATAGCGCGCCAGCGCCGGATCGTCGCGCAGCACGTCGACGAGTTCGAGCGCCGCGGCCGGCCCGAACGCCATCCCCACCGCGACCGCGCGATTCAGCTCGACGACCGGCGACGGCGCGACTTCGGCGAGCGCGTCATACAGCGCGACGATCTGCGCCCAGTCCGTGTCCGAAGCCTGCCGCGCCCGCGCATGGCACGCGGCGAGCGCCGCCTGCAGCGCATACGGCCCGCGCACGCCGCCGAGCTTCGTCGCCCGCTCCAGCGCCGCGAGGCCGCGCCGGATCAGCAACGGATCCCAGCGGCTGCGGTCCTGGTCGAGCAGCAGCACGGGCCGGCCCTGCGCGTCGACGCGTGCATGCATGCGCGACGCCTGCAGCTCCATCAGCGCGACGAGCCCGAGCACTTCGCTTTCGTCCGGCGCGAGCCCGGCGAGCACGCGGCCGAGCCGCAACGCCTCGTCGCATAGCGCCGGACGCATCCAGTCGTCGCCCGCCGTCGCCGCATGGCCTTCGTTGAACACGAGATAGATCACTTCGAGCACCGATGCGAGCCGCGCGGGCCGCGCATCGGCGGCCGGCACCTCGAACGGCACGTGCGCCGCCGCGAGCGTGCGCTTCGCGCGCACGATCCGCTGCGCGATCGTCGGCTCGGGCGTCAGGAACGCACGCGCGATCTCGCCAGTCGTCAGCCCGCCGAGCAGCCGCAGCGTCAGCGCGACGCGCGCGTCGGTCGACAGCACCGGGTGGCACGACGTGAAGATCAGCCGGAGGAGGTCGTCGCCGATGTCGTCGTCGCGCGCGTCGGCGAGTGCGTCCGCGATATCGGGGACGACATGCGCTTCGAGCGCGTCCATCTCGTGACCAAGCTGGTCGCGCTTCGCCGCATGAAGCGACTCCTGCCGGACCCGGTCGAGCGCGCGACGCTTCACGGCCGTCATCAGCCACGCGGCCGGGTTGTCGGGCACGCCGTCGACGGGCCAATGCTCGAGCGCCGCGACGAGCGTGTCCTGCGCCAGCTCCTCGGCCACGCCGACGTCGCGCACCACGCGCGCGGCGCGCGCGATGATCTTCGGCGCCTCGATTCGCCAGACCGCTTCGATCGCACGATGAGTCGCCTCATGCGTCACGACGCCTGCCCCTGGGCGGACGCATCCAGCGGCATGGCCATCAGTTCCCACGTGTGACCGTCCGGATCGGTGAACCCGTGGCCGTACATGTTCGGGTACTCGCGCGGCGCCTGCGGCGCGGCCCCGCCCGCTGCCAGCGCCTTCGCGACGATCGCGTCGACTTCGGCACGGCTGTCGCACGACAGGCACGACAGCACCTGGATGTGCGTCGCCGGATCGATGATGGTCTTGTCGGTGAAGGTCTGGAAGAACGGCCGCACGAGCAGCATCGCGAAGATCGCGTCGCTGATCCGGATGCAGGCGGCCTGATCGTTGGTATAGGCCGGCACGACCTCGAAGCCGAGCGCCTGGTAGAACGTCTTCGCGCGCGGCAAGTCGGCTACCGGCAGATTGATGAAAACCATCTTGTGCATGACGGGTGCTCCCGGTGAGGTTGGATTCAGGCGTGGCTACGGCCGACGTGGAGATCGCGGAACCGCTCGACCGCGTCGCTCGGCGTCAGGTCGTCGAGCTCGAACAGCGGCCGCACCTCGATCTCGCAATCGAGCTCGGCGCCGAACGGCGCGGGGAACCGGCGCGTCCATTCGAGCGCTTCGTCGCGCGAACGCACCTGGATCAGCGTATAGCCGGCGATCAGTTCCTTCGTTTCGGCGAACGGGCCGTCGATCACCGTGCCCTTGCCGCCCGTGTAGCGCACGCGCCAGCCATGGGCGCTCGGCCTCAGGCCGTTGGCGTCGAGCAGCACGCCGGCCTTCGCCAGTTCCTCGTGATAGACCGTCATGGCCTCGACCAGCCGGTTGTCCGGCAACGCGTCGGATTCGCTGACGGCGTTCGCCCGGATCATGATCATGAATCGCATCGTTCACTCCTTGTCGTCGGTGGAAGGCGGCGCCCGTTCCGCGGCGCCTTATCCGGACGACGGGCGGAAGACGGCCGGATCGACACGCGCCACGACAAATCAGGGTAAATACCGAGTCGCGACGCTCAGAGGAAGCACGGGCCGACCGCGCGCACCTCGACCGTGCACCATTGCGCGGCCGGGCACTGGCGCGCGATCTCGATCGCTTCCTCGCGCGTGTCGACGTCGACGAGGAAGAAGCCTCCGATCATCTCCTTCGCCTCCGCGAACGGGCCGTCGAGCAGGCGCGTCTCGCCGTCGCGCACCTGCACGCGCGTGCCGCGCTCGGACCGCTCCAGCGACTCGACGCCGCGCAGCACGCCGCGCGCCTTCAGCGACTCGGCGAAATCGACCATTCGCGCATAAAGCGCCTGACCTTCGTCGAGCGTGCGCTCGGCGCGCTGTTCGGTCGGTTCGACAATCAACAGCATGTAAGACATGGATTTCTCCTGTGGGGGACGGGGCGCCGCGGCATGCGCCGGGCGAGCGGCATGCGACGGCCGATGCGAAAGCGTAACAGCCGCGGGACGGCTTGCCGCATCGTTGGCCAACCGGCACTGGCCGGACGGCCATTTCGGTCGCAGCCTGACAGTTTGCCTTCAGGATGCGGTCCCGAACTGTCGGATTTTCATCCTGTGGACCGTCTCATGTCACGCCCGCTCCTCCTGTTCGCCGTTGTGCTGTTCGCGGCGTTGTCCGTCGTGCCCTGCGCGCCCCTCTTCGCCCGGCCGGCCGTCGCCGCGCTGCCGGTCAGCAGCGGCTGCGGCGGTGCGGTCACGGCGATTGCCGAGATCCGCCGCGCCGGCCGCCCGTCGCCGTTCGCCGGGCAAACGACGTCGATCGAAGCGGTCGTCACCGCGGCGTTCGGCGGCCCCGACGGCCTGGGCGGCTTCTTCGTCCAGCAGGCCGACGCGCAGCGGCAGCGCCGGCCGGGCGTTCCGGAAGGCCTGTTCGTCCATGCACCGAACGCGCGCGCCGAACCCGGCGATCTCGTGCATCTGACCGGCAAGGTCGACGAAAAATACGGCCGGACGCAGTTCACCCTGTCGGGCCGCGTGACCGTCTGCGCGCGCGGCCAGACGGTCACGCCGGCAACGCTCGTGCTGCCGGTCGCGTCGCCCGCCGTGCTGGCCGCGTACGAAGCCATGCGCGTACGCCTGCCGCAAACGCTGACGGTCAGCGATACCTACGAACTCGGCCGCTACGGCAGCCTCGTGCTGAGCCACGGCCGGCTGCGCGTACCGACCCAGGTCGCATTGCCGGCCGACGCTGCCGCACTGACGGCAGCCAACGCACTGAACCGCATCGTGCTCGACGACGGTTCAAGCCGCCGCGACCCGGCGGCCGTCCGCTATCCGCCGCCCGCGCTGAGCGCGGCCAACACGCTGCGCGCGGGCTACACGGTACGCGGCGTCGAAGGCGTGCTCGAGTGGCGCTACGGCGCATGGCGGCTGCAACCGGTGGCTGGCACGGCACCGGCGTTCGATGCCGCCGCGAACCCGCGCACCGCGGCACCGGCCCGGCATCCCGAGGCCGACGTGCGCGTCGTATCGTTCAACGTCTTCAACTATTTCAACGGCGACGGCCGTGGCGGCGGATTCGACGCGCCGGCCGACCGCGGCGCGAAAACGCCCGCCGCGTTCGCGCGGCAGGAAGCGAAGATCGTCGCGGCGTTGCGCGCGCTGCGCGCCGACGTGATCGGGCTGATGGAAATCGCGAACAACGGCCACGGCGACGCGAGCGCCGTGACGCGTCTCGCCGCGCAACTCGGCGCGGGCTGGCGCGCGGTCGATCCAGGCACCGCGCGGCTGGGCCGCGACGCGATCGCGGTCGCGCTGCTGTACGACAGCCGCACGGTCGAGCCGGTCGGGCGCGCCGCCACCGTCGCACTCGGCGGCCGGCACCGCCCGCCGCTCGCGCAGACGTTCCGGCGCATCGGCGGCACGCGCGCGTTCACGGTCGCGGTCAATCACCTGAAGTCGAAGAACTGCCCGCACGCGAGCGGCGCCGATCTCGATCAGTCCGACGGCCAGGGCTGCTGGAATGCGGCGCGCACCCGGGCGGCCGCGCGCGTCGCCGACTGGCTCGCCACCGCGCCGACGGGCGTCGCGGCCGACGGCGTGCTGCTGATCGGCGATCTGAACAGTTATGCGAAGGAAGACCCGGTTCGCACGCTCGAAGCGCGCGGCTATGCGAACCTGGTCGCGCGCTTCGTCGGCAATGCTGCGTACAGCTACGTATTTCGCGGCGAAGCCGGCAATCTCGACCACGCACTTGCCACGCCGCCGCTCGCCGTGCGCGTGAAGGCCGTGCAGTTCTGGCACATCAACGCGGACGAACCGCTCGTCCTGCAACCCGTGCCCGATTACAAAACGTCCGCGCGACGGTCGGCTTATTACGCGCCCGACGCGTACCGCTCGTCGGACCACGATCCCGTCGTCATCGACGTCGCGCTGGACGGCAGCGGTGGGCGACCGGCTCCGGGCACGAATCATGCGCGTCGATCTGTCGTCGATTAGTGCAATTGCATCAGTACGCGACCTGCAACGGCACTATTTACCCGATGGCCCGGCAACGCCATATTTACCGGGCTTTCACTGCGATCCGCTGCTCGACATGCTGCGTCGGCCGAGACGCGAAATTTTTTCAACCGCCGCCCCGCCCCGCGTGACGGGGCTTTCGGGCGATCCCGCCGACGAATTGAAAATTTGTCTCGAAACTCAAGCGGATCAGGTGAATCACACTAGTTGCTGGGATTCGTCTTATCTTCAAATTAGCCCTGGAATCGAAGGAGGATAAACACCATGGCGCTTACCGACTCGATCGAACACAAGCTGGATCGCGGCCTGTCCGACATCCGCCGCACCGGCCGACGCGTTGGCCGTACGACCCGCTCCGCCGCCCGCGACCTGCACGCCGACGTGAGCGACGATCTGCGCGGGCTGGTCGACGAACTGGAAGATTTGCTGAAAAACGACGGCGATGGCGATATCGCCGCCCTGCGCAAACGCATCCAGTCCCGGATCGACGAAGCACGCGGCGCGCTCGACTACGCGTCGGGCAGCGCGGCCGCCCGGCTGCGCGATTCGGCCGAACGCGTGTCGCAGGTCGTGCACGACAATCCGTGGCAGACCGCCGGCGTCGTCGCGGGTCTCGCATTCGTCGCGGGGCTGCTCCTTTCCCGCCGTTGAACGGGGCCACCCGCACCCCCGCCCGCCCCGTTCGCTCTCAATCAGACAACGAAGGAGAAACCGCCATGCAGAAATCCCTCGCCATGAAAGCCGCCGCTGCCGTGATGCTCGGCAGCCTCGCCCTCGCCGGCTGCACGACCACCTCCGACAAACCCGATAGCGCGGCAGCCAGCGCGTCGAAACGCCAGTCGATCGACGCCAGCGTGAATGCCACGCTGTCGCGCCTGTATTCGACGGTGCCGGGCTCGCGCGATCTGGTCTCGAAAGCACGCGGCGTCCTCGTGTTCCCGAACGTGCTGCAAGCCGGCTTCATCGTCGGCGCCCAGTCCGGCAACGGCGCGCTGCGCGTCGGCGGCAGTACCGTCGGCTACTACAACACGTCGTCGCTGTCGGTCGGGCTGCAGGCCGGCGCGCAGTCGAAGGCGGTCGTGTTCCTGTTCATGACGCAGGATGCGCTCGACTCGTTCCGCAAGTCGGACGGCTGGTCGGCCGGCGCCGACGCGTCGGTCGCGGTCGTGAAGGTCGGCGCGAACGGCGCGGTCGACACCACCACGGCCACCGCCCCGGTGGAAGTGCTGGTCCTGACCAACGCGGGCCTGATGGGCGACCTGTCGGTGAACGGCACGAAGGTCACCAAGCTCCACATCTGACGACGCGGCACGCGGCCTCGCACCGCGTTCGCTTCCCGGCAGCGCCGCGGCCCCGGCCGCGGCGTTTTCGCATGTCTCTCACGCAGCGGCTATGATGGCGGCATCTTTGCGGGCATACTCCGCGTGGGCCGCCCCGCAACGCGTTTCGCCGCGAACCGCGACGTTCGCGAATCGATCGCGCACAGGGCAACGAAATTCAATCAAACCACGCATCAATCTGCGCGAATGTCACCCATGGATAGCGGACAAGATCACCAAAAATTCTTCTATTTCCTGCTGTTCGCGGTCACCGTCGGACTCTGCTGGATCCTCGCGCCGTTCTTCGGCGCCGTGTTCTGGGGCACCATTCTCGCGATCCTGTTCCAGCCCGTGCAGCGCTGGCTGGCCGCGCGCTTCGGCAAGCGGCGCAACCTGGCCGCGCTCGTCACGTTGTCGTTGATCATCCTGATCGTGATCCTGCCGCTCGTGTTCGTGGCGGGCACGCTCGTGCAGGAAATCGCGTACGTGTACCAGGAAATCAAGACCGCGCAGCCGAATTATTCGCAGTACTTCCAGGACATCGTTCACGCACTGCCGTCGTCGATCCAGCATCTGCTGCAGAAATACGGGCTGACCAACATTCCGGGCATCCAGAAGAAGCTCACCGATGGCGCCGCGCAGATCAGCCAGTTCGCGGCGACCCAGGCGCTCAGCATCGGCCAGAACACGTTCCAGTTCATCGTGAGCTTCGGCGTGATGCTGTACATGGTGTTCTTCCTGCTGCGCGACGGCGGCGAGATCGGCCGCCGCGTGCGCCGCGCGCTGCCGCTCGACGACGAGCACAAGAACCTGCTGCTCGCGAAATTCACGACGGTCGTGCGTGCGACCGTGAAGGGCAACATCGCGGTCGCGCTCGTGCAAGGCGCGCTCGGCGGCCTGATCTTCTGGATCCTCGGGATCGAGGGCGTCGTGCTGTGGGGCGCGCTGATGGCGTTCCTGTCGCTGCTGCCCGCGATCGGCGCAGGCCTCGTGTGGGTGCCGGCCGCACTCTACCTGCTGATGATCGGCTCGGTCTGGAAGTGCGTGATCCTCGTCGTGTTCTGCGTCGGCGTGATCGGCCTCGTCGACAACCTGCTGCGCCCGATCCTCGTCGGCAAGGACACGAAGATGCCCGACTGGGTCGTGCTGATCTCGACGCTCGGCGGGATGGCGTTGTTCGGCATCAACGGCTTCGTGATCGGGCCGCTCGTCGCCGCGCTGTTCATGGCGAGCTGGGACATCTACGCGCGCGCCGAACAGGGCGAATGACGCGCGTGCGGCCGCCGGCGCGCCGCACGCGTGCGGAAACCGCCGGTCACGGATGACGGATATGGATCAAGACGGGCGCCGCGGCGCCCGTTGCTTCATCCGCCGCGACCGTCATCACGCCGCCATACGGGCCGACGCGATGAACCCGGCCCGGCGCCAGCGGCACGCTTCGTTCGTCGCGCGCATCGCGCCACGTCACCCGCACCGCCGCGCCGCCGTCCGACGCGAACGGCGCGCCGTCGGGCCCGATCAGCGCCACCTGCGCACCGGCCAGGCGCCGGCCATGCGCATCGAACCGGAGCGTGGCCGTTGCCGCGCCGCCGGCCGCGTCCCGCGCGTCGACCTGCACGGCCGCCGGGACATCGAGCGTCACGTCGTAGAGATCGACGAGCGACCCGACGAACCGCACGACGCCATCCGACGCGGGCTGTCCGGCCGCCATCGCGTTCGGCATTGCATTCGACGTCGCGAGTACGACACCGAGCGCGAACACCATCGTTCGCACGACGCCGGCGCCCGCTGCCGCCGCCGATGCCGATCGCTTCGTGTTGTTGCGCATGTTCCCTCTCCTCTGCCGCGTTACCGGAAAAACGGGCGGCGTGACGCGTCGGTCACGCCGCCCGTGTGCTGGCATTCACTGTAAGGAGAGCGGCCCGGACAATATATGGGACAAGTCCTAAACTGCAGCCGGATTGATCGAACTCAGCGTAGTCGACACGGCCCAGCAGCCCGATGCGACCGGTGTCGTGCGCCCGTCACGCGTCCGGATCGACGCGCAGCACGAGCTTGCCGCGATGGTCGCCGTCGAACAGGCGGTTCAGCACGTCGGGCGCATTTTCGAGACCGTCGGCCACGGTTTCCTCGGCCTTGAGCCGGCCGTCGCGCAGCCAGCCCGCGAGCGTCTGCACGGCTTCGCGGCTCTTGCGGTAATCGAGGATCAGGAAGCCGCGCATCGTCAGCCGCTTCGAGATCAGCACGCCGACGTCGTCGGCCGCGCGGCCGCTGTTGTAGTTCGAGATCACGCCGCACAACGCGACGCGCCCGCCGATCACCATCCGCGACAGCACTGCGCGCATCACCTCGCCGCCGACGTTCTCGAAGTTCACGTGCACGCCGTCCGGCGTCGCCGCCTTCAGTTGCTGGCGGAAATCGTCGGCCTTGTAGTCGACGGCCGCGTCGAAGCCGAGCGTCTCGGTCAGGTAGCGGCACTTGTCCGCGCCGCCCGCGATGCCGACCACCCGTGCGCCGTGAATCTTGCCGATCTGCCCGGCGATCGAGCCGACCGAACCGGCCGCCGCCGACACGACGAGCGTTTCGCCCGGCTGCACCGGCGCGATGTCGGTCAACCCGTAGTACGCGGTCAGCCCGCTCATCCCGCACGCGCCGAGCAGCGTCGGCAGCGGCAGGCCCGACTGCGCGGGCAGCTTCACGAGCTGCGCGGCCTGCTCGGCCGGCACGACCGCATAGTCCTGCCAGCCGACGAGCCCCTGCACGAGCTCGCCTTCCGCGAACCCCGCATGGCGCGACGCGACCACGCGGCCGATACCGAGCGCGCGCATCACCTCGCCGATCGCGACGGGCGGCAGGTACTGCGGCACGTCGCTCATCCACACGCGGTTGGTCGGGTCCATCGACAGATACAGCACGCGCACGAGCACCTCGCCGTCGGCGAGCGCCGGCACCGGCGTCTCGACGAGCGAGAAGTGTTCGCGGCCGACCCGCCCTTCCGGGCGCGTCTTCAGCAGCAGTTGGCGATTCACGGGTGTCGACATGATGTTCTCCTCCAATCGTCGTGGTTCGGGATGCGCGTCAGACCGCGCACATGCCGCCGTCGATCACGAGTTCGGCGGCCGTCATGAAGCGGCTCTCGTCGGATGCGAGATACACGGCCGCGTGCGCGACGTCGTCCGGCTCGCCGAGCCGGCGCAGCGGAATGCCGCGCGCGAGCTTGCGCGTCGCGTCGCGTTCGCCGAGCGACTGGAACAGCGGCTCGACGATCCCTGTGCGGATGAACGCCGGGTGAATCGAATTGCAGCGCACGTCGATCTCGCGGCGCGCGCAATCGATCGCGACCGACTTCGTCAGCGACGCGACCGCCGCCTTCGACGCGTTGTATGCGGTGAAGTCCGGCTCGACCTTGAACGCCGCGACCGACGAGATGTTGATGATCGACGCGGGATGGCTCTCGGCCAGGTACGACAGCGCATGCTTGCAGCCGAGCACGATGCTCTCGACGTTGATCGCCATCACGCGCCGCCATTCGTCCAGCTCGATTTGCGCGGGCGAGCCGATCGAGCCGACGCCCGCATTGTTGACGAGCACCGACAGCCCGCCCATCGCATCGGTCGCCTGCGCGAGCAGCGCCTGCCAGCGCGCTTCGTCGCGCACGTCCTGGGTCGCGGCGAACGCGACCGGCGCCGCACGGCCCGCATTGAGTTCCTGCGCGAACGCATCGAGCACCGCCGCTTCCGCGATGTCGGTCAGGAACACGCGCGCGCCCTGCTCGACCATCCGGCGCGCGATCGCACGGCCGAGGCCGCCCGCGGCGCCCGTGATGTATGCGCACTTGCCGGCGAGGCGCGGAGCAACGATTGTCATGTGACCTCCTCCTGTCGTGAATCGTCGTCGCGGAACGCTGCCGCGACGGGGTTTCCGTGCATGATCCATGCCGACCTGTGCCGGTCGCCGGTGCGCCGACACGGCGACGCAACGCACGGTTTTCCCGCGAGTATATCGAGATGGCCGCGACGCACGCCGGACCGGCCGCGCAGCTTGCCTGCGATGAAACGACAGCCAGCGTACGCGAATGCTGCCGATCGATGAAATGAATATTCGTTATACCCGGTCATAGGCATGGCTCATGACTTGCACGTACCGGCGCCCCTGCGCAAGCAGCCCGGCGCAGCCGCCCGGATGGATTGCGTCGGCAGTCGATCATCGGGAGAACGGGCGTTGCGTTCCGCACGGACGAGAACGCAATCGGGAAGACGATCCGGCGTGGCATCGTGCAATCCGCCGGAAAACGCCGGACGAACGCCGGCGACAAGAAGGCGTCAAGCAGGCGGCGCCGGAGCGCCCGCCATCGGCGACCGTCAGAATCCGTCGCCCGACGGCGCGCGCACGAACGCGCAGAGCTGCGGCGAGTGCGTGTCGATCATCCGCTGGAACGGTGCACGGTGCCCGTACGCGATACCCGACACGAGCAGCAGGCAAACCGCCGCGACGCGCGGCGAAAACGCGCGCTGCCGCGCGCCGTCGTAGCCGCGCAGGAACACCAGCGCGACCAGCGCGCCGAGCATCCAGCCGACGACGACTTCCGGCACGGTGTGCGAATGATCGAACACGCGCGCGACGGCCGTGACCGCGCCGATGGCCAGCCCGGCGGCGATACCGGGCGCCTTGCCCGGCCGGAACGCCTGCCACAGCATCGACAGCGCGACCGTCCACACGGACGTCGACAGCATCGTATGGCCGCTGATCACGCGGAAGTCGAATTGCGGCAGCTCGATGCCGCATCCAGCATAGAGGATTTTCGTGGCGCCGACGACGCCCATGCCGGCGGCCAGCAGCACACCCCAGCGGGCGGCGAGGCGCCAGTCGGTCAGCGCGAGCCATGCCGCGCAGGTCAGCGCGATCGGCAAGGTCAGCGCGGCATCGCCGATGTTGCTGATTTCACTCCACATAACGGACTTCGGGGACGATCGAAAGGCCGCAGTTTACCGCAAGCGCGCAGCGCACCTGTGTCAGCCTGTGACAGGCTGTATCAGCCCGCGACACCGGTAAGCAACAGCAGGTTCGTGCAGGTGATCACGACGAACAGCGCCCATGCGGCCACCTGCATCCCGCGGCCGATCGCATGTTCGCCCATCGTGTCGCGGTCGCTGACCGAGCGGATCAGCGGCCACATCGCGAACGGCAACTGCAGGCTCAGCAGCACCTGGCTCCATACGAGCAGTTGCCCGACCGAGCCGTCGCCGAGCCACAGCACGCCGATCAGCGCCGGCACGAGCGCGAGCCCGCGCGTGATCAGCCGGCGCTGGTAGCACGGAATCTTCGTATGCAGGAAACCGTCCATGATGACCTGGCCGGCGATCGTGCCGGTCAGCGTCGAGCTCTGCCCCGACGCGAGCAGCGCGATGCCGAACAACAGCGCGGCCGCGCCGCCCGCGATCGGCGTGATCAGCCGGTACGCCTGCTCGATGTCGGTCACGTTGTGCTGGCCGGTCGCGTGAAATGCCGCACCCGCGACGACGAGGATCGCCGCATTGACGAGCATCGCGACGAACAGCGACACGCAGGTATCGATGCGCACGAGTGCGAGCGTGTCGCGGATCACGCCGCGCGCGCCGCCGACGACGTGCCGCGTCTGCACGACCGACGAATGCAGGTACAGGTTGTGCGGCATGATCGTCGCGCCGACGATGCCGAGCGCGAGCACGATCGCGTCCTTGCGGTCGTGGCCGGGATCGCCCGGCACGAGCCCGCCGACCACCGCATGCCAGTCGGGCGGCGTGATCGCCACCTGCGCGACGAAGCAGAACGCCATCGTCGCGATCAGCCCGAGCACGATCGCCTCGATCTGCCGGAACCCCTTGCCCTGCAGGCCGAGCACGATCACCGTGTCGAGCGCGGTCAGCACGACGCCCCACGCGAGCGGCACGCCGAGCAGCAGCTTGAACGCGAGCGCGCAGCCGAGCACTTCCGCGATGTCGCACGCGACGATCGACACTTCGGCGGTGATCCACTGCACGACGCGGCCGAAGCGCCCGTAGCGGTCGTAGCTGGCTTGCGCGAGATCCTTGCCCGCGACGAGGCCGAGCCGCGCCGCGAGCATCTGCAGGAAGATCGCCGCGAGGCTCGAGAACGCGACGACCCACAGCAACGAATAGCCGAACTGCGAGCCGGCCTGGATATCGGTCGCCCAGTTGCCGGGATCCATGTAGCCGATCGCGACCAGCAGGCCGGGGCCGAAAAAGCGCCTGAGCTTGCGCCAGCGCGGCGCGGCGGCGTCGATCGTGATGCTGCCCTTTACTTCCGACGGGCAGAAAGGGGCGGTGGCGGTAGTGGGGAGGAAGGGCATGGAAACCGGGAATCGAGATCGCGACACGACGATTCTACGGGTATCCGGCCCGTTTTCCCGCGCTCGGCCGCGCACGCGTCGCAACCCGGCCCGTCGCCGTCGCAACATGCGGCGGCGGCCCCGTCGTCCGACCCGGGCGACGCCGTGCCGTGGGCGAGGATTTTTTCCCGCCCGGCGACGCGGAATTCGGTCGGCGACATCAACAGGCGCTGGCGAAACAGCTTCGCGAGCCGCTCGCCGCTGCCGAACCCGGTGCGCCGCGCGACCTTGTCGGCCGGCAGCGTCGTATGGATCAGCATGTGGCACGCACGTTCGAGCCGCACGTGCTGGACGAACTCGGTCGGCGTCACGCCGATTTCCTTCTTGAAGCGCCGCAGGAAATTGCGCTCGCTCATCGCGGCCGCCTGCGCGGCGTTCGCGATCGAGACGCGGTTCACGCTCTGCGCGCGCAGCCGCTGCGCGGACATCCGGATCGACGGGCTCGCGCTGAGTTCGCGGAACGCCCACATCGACTGCACATAGCGCTGCTCGACCGGCCGCATCATGTTGCTGGCGATCTCCTGCGCGGCGCTGTCGCCGAGGTCGGCGCGGAACATGTCGAGCGCGGCGGCAAACACGTCGGTTTCGCCGGCCCGCGATTCGATCGTCGTGGGAGCCCGGCGCCCCGCCCGGCCCGGCCGCACGTCGATCGACGACTGCCGCCGCGTGGCGGCGAGCGCGGGCAGATCCATCGCGTCGACGATCCAGCGCGCATGCCGGCGAATGTCGGTCAGGCGCCGTTGCAATGCGTCGTCCCAGTTGACGGCCACCAGGTCGCCATGAAGATGAAAGAACGCGAGCGCACGGCGGCTATGTTCGTCGCCGAGCGGCTCGGCCGCGATTCTCACGCCGGACGACGACTGCAACAGTCCCCCGCTTTCGGATACGTACTTGAGCTGATAATCCGCGCCGTACCCATGCAGGCGATTCGCCAGGTTGAAGGCTTCGCCGAGACGCGCGGCCTGGGCCAACGAAAACCCCGTACTCAAATAGATAACGACCCACCGCTGATCTGCTGCATTCACTGGCCAAGCCCCCGACTTGTTCGACTTCTTCTAATACCGTCGAACTGTCAGGCTTATATTTGGTTTGAATGCGTGCGACAGGACGGCTATCCCGAAATATGAAGCGACGGCATCTTAGCCGAACGGGTAGTGCCTTTGGCGCCAAATGGCCGACGGGGACAGCATGATGGCGGATTACTACAGGCTGCCGTGCGCCGCCGGTATGCCGGCATGGAATTGCGTATGCGATGCGGCCGACCATTGCGGCCGTCATGCGTCATGACGTGCGTGTTCGATGGCGTTGCGCAGCGGTCGAGCGGACGCTCGCGTATCGGCGCGAACGGCGTCGACACGCATCGAACGCGTGCGATCGGCGCGTATGCCAACCCGCGCATCGGTTGTCTGCGCATCCTTTAGATTTAGAATCGATCCGTCCTTCACCACGCCGCCCGCGCTCCGTGCCCACCGATCACCGTCTCGACCTGAACCTGTTTCGCGTGCTCGACGCCGTCTACGTGCATGGCGGCATTGGCGCGGCCGCCCGCGCGCTGCATCTGACGCAACCGGCCGTCACGCATGCGCTCAACCGGCTGCGCGCGCATTTCGACGATCCGCTGTTCGTGCGCCAGGGCAATCGCGTCGTGCCGACCGAGCGCACGCGGTCGATCATCGCGGACGTGCAGCGGCACCTGAAGGGCCTGCAAGGCACCGCGCGCGATCCGTCCGCCTTCGATCCCGCGACGCTCGACCTGAGCATCGCGGTCGGCATTCGCGACGTGCTCGAATCCATCGCATTGCCGCGCATCGTCGCCGCGTTCGCCGACGAAGCGCCGGGCTTGCGGCTCGTCAGCCGCCGCATCGCGGTGCCCGACATCGAACGCGAACTGGCGTCGGGCAACCTCGATCTCGTCGTCGATCGCCGCGTGCCGACCGGCCCGCGCATCGCCACCGAACACCTGCTCGACGATTCGCTCGTCGTCGCGATGAGCCGCGATCATCCGCTGGCGCGCGACCCGCTGCGACGCGGCGACTATTTCGCGGCGCAGCATATCGCCGTGTCGTCGCTCGGCGCGCCGCAATCGCTCGACGTCCTGCTCGGCAACGACGGGCGCTTGCGCGACATCCGGCTCACCTGCCAGCACTATTTCGCCGCCTGCCAGATCGCCGCGGCCGGCCATCTGCTCGTCACGCTGCCGCACACCTATGCGCGGCGCATGGCCGCGCTGCTGCCGATCGCCGTGCGGCCGCTGCCGCTGCGGCTCAAGCCGTTTCCGCTGCTCGCGTACTGGCACGAGTCGCGCGACACCGACCGCGCACATCGGTGGGTGCGCGAACGCATCGCCGCGCTCGTGCGCAGCAGCGCCGACACGTAGCGGCGCAGCACGCAAGCGCGCGATCGCGACGGTATGCTGGCGGCTGCGCGCCGCCACACGGCGCCCTCTTCCCTCATCCGCTACCGGAGACTTGCCATGTCCCTCATCCACGCCGCCGCCGTCCTCGATGCCGACGCGCCCGACTACGTCGTCCGGTTGCAGGCCGGCACGCATGCGCTGACCGGCGACGAAGCGCCGCGCGAAGGCGGCCAGGATCGCGGGCCGGCGCCGTACGAGTTCGTGCTGGCCGGGCTTGCGCAATGCACGGCCGCGACGCTGCGCATGTACATGCAGCGCAAGGCGTGGCCGGCCGTGCGCATCACGGTGCGCACCGAGCTGCATGCCGATCGCGAAGGCGTGCAGTACGTGCGCCGCGTCGTGACGCTCGACGGCCCGCTCGACGACGCGCAACGCCAGCGTCTCGCGGAAATCTGCGAGAAGACGCCGGTGACGCAATTCATCAAGCGCGGCACGCGGATCGACACGACGTTGAACTGACGCACGCGGCAGGCCGCACGGTCTGCCGCATGAAACGGAACGGGCGGGCCGCGCATCCGGCGCGACCCGCCCGTTCGCCGATCCCGCCCGGCGCTTACAGTCCGAGCGCGGACAAGTCCAGCTTGCCGTCCTTCATCGGCGGGCACCAGAAATACGCGCCCGTCAGCGGCCGCGTGAAGCGGAACAGGCCGTCGACGATCCCGTCTTCCGCGCCGCTCATCCGGCGCATCTGCACGTCGAACGCGCGGAACGAGCAGCCGAACGCGACGAAATAGAGGCCCGCGCGGCGCGTGTCCGACCACGGCGACGAACGGCGCAGCATGAACGCCTCGGGCGCGAAGCTCTCTTGCGCGGTGCGCTTCACGTGCGCGAATTCGGGCGCGTCGTCGAGTTCCTCGTTGTCCGAACGGCGACGCCCGATGATGTGATCCATCTCACCCGACGGAATGCGCTCCATCCGGTCGAAATCGTGCACCCACTGCTGCACCGCGACGAAGCTCGAACCGTCGAGCCCCGCGCCCTGCCCCGTCACAATCGCCGCGGCGATCGCGTCGTCGCCTTCCGGGTTCTCGGTGCCGTCCTCGTAGCCCGACAGGTCGCGATCGTTCGAATAGCGGAAGCCGTCGACGGCCTCCTGCAGCGCGAACGCCGGCGCGAGTGCGCGTTCGATCGCCCGCGCGCGCAGCACGATCTCGCCGCGGTCGTCCGAGCGCAACCAGACCCACACGTCGGCCGGCGTGGCCGGCAGCGTGCGGTCGTTCACCGCGAACGCCGGATAGTCGGTCAGGCCCGGCACCGGATGTCCGAGATAGGCAGCCAGCGTGTGCCCGAAGCCCACGACCGTGTCGCGTCCGTCGACGATCTCGCGCAGCGCGGCCAGCGCCGCGGCGATATTGCCGCCATTCGACATCGTGAAAGTGAGGTATCGCGCTGCCGTATCGATCGGAGCCAGGATGCCTTGCTGAACGTCGCTCATCGTTTCCTCGGGAATGGTTCGGAATGGATCCGGGTAGGCGCGCCTCGTCGCGCGCCGCGGACGCCGAAGTGTAATCGATGCGTCCGCCGCAACCCGTGCCCGCCATCGCGAAACGTACGCGAAAAGGGGCCAAAACCCTGAATACTAACCGTATCGACGCTGCAACGCCGCATTCGTCAGACGTTGCGGCGCGCGCGACACTCCTGATAAAATCGCCACACGTCTTTTCGGCGTCCTTTCAACCGTTCACTTCAGGGAGGTGCAGATGTTCCGAATGCCAGCAACCTTCCCGAACGTGGTCTCACGGCGCAGTTGATCCAGCCCGCCGTCCGCGCCGGCTCCCGAGTTTTCCGCTGACCCGTCAGCCGCGCTTTTCCCGACAGCCCGTTTCGTTCCGCCCGCGTGTTTCGCGCGGCCCGGCTGTTGCGTTTTCGACGTTCTCCGAACCGGAAAGTCCCGTCGCGCGACGCGCCGGGCAACGATACATGACCAGAAAAACCTCCCATCTGGGCGGCCATGCATTCCAGGCCGTCTTCGGCTTCACCCTCCGTTACTGGCGCAAGCAGCCGGTGCGCATCGCCGCGGTCGCCAGCCTCGCGCTGCTCGCCGCGCTCGCCGACGTCCTCACGCCGCTGTTCGCCGGCCGCCTCGTCGACGCGCTGTCGAGCGGCCTGACCGACCGTGCCGCCGCGTGGCATTCGGCCCTCGTCGCGTTCGGCACGCTCGCCGCGCTCGGCATCGGCGCGACGGTGCTGCGCCAGGGCGTCTACCTGAACATCATCACGCTCACGCTGAAGATGATGAGCGAGATCGCCGCCGCGTCGTTCCACCGCGTGCAGCGCTTCTCGACCGACTGGCACGCGAACAGCTTCGCGGGCTCGACCGTGCGCAAGATCACGCGCGGAATCTGGGCGCTCGACCTGCTCAACGACACCGTGCTGATCGCGCTGCTGCCGTCGGTCGCGATGCTGGTCGGCGCGACCGTGCTGCTCGGCACGCACTGGCCCGTGATGGGGCTCGTCGTCGGCGCGGGGTCGCTGCTGTACATCGCGGTGACGGTCGCGGTGTCGCTCGGCATCGTCGCGCCGGCCGCCCGGCTCGGCAACCTGTGGGACACGCGCATGGGCGGCGCGCTCGCCGATGCGGTGAGCTGCAACGCGGTGGTGAAGGCGTTCGGCGCGGAAGCGCGCGAGGAAGCGCGGCTCGCGCGCGTGATCGGCAAGTGGCGGCAGCGCACGCGCCGCACGTGGGTGCGCGGCACGTTCAACGGCGGGTTGCAGGGCGCGATGCTCGTCGCGATGCAGGCCGCGATGATCGGCGTCGCTCTGCGGCTGTGGATGAACGACGAGGCGAGCGTCGGCGACATCGCGTTCGCGCTGACGATGTTCTTCATGCTGCAGGGTTACCTGCGCGACGTCGGCATGCATATCCGTAACCTGCAGCGCTCGGTAAACGACATGGAAGAACTCGTCGCGCTCGAACGCCAGCCGCTCGGCATCGACGATCGGCCCGGCGCACCGGCCATCCGGATCGGGCAAGGCGAGATCCGCTTCGAGCACGTGACGTTCCGCTACGGCAACCATCCGGTGCCGCTGTACGACGATTTCTCGATGCGGATCGCGCCCGGCGAACGCGTGGGCCTCGTCGGTCATTCGGGGTCGGGCAAGACGACGTTCATCAAGCTGATCCAGCGCCTGTACGACGTATCGGGCGGGCGCATCACGATCGACGGCCAGGACATCGCGCAGGTGCGGCAGGATTCGCTGCGCAGCCAGATCGCGATCGTCCAGCAGGAGCCCGTGCTGTTCCACCGCACGCTCGCGGAGAACATCGCGTATGCGCGCCCCGACGCGAGCCGCGCCGAGATCGAGCGCGCCGCGCGCCTGGCCAGCGCGCACGACTTCATCGCCGCGCTGCCGGACGGCTATGACACGCTCGTCGGCGAACGCGGGATCAAGCTGTCGGGCGGCGAACGCCAGCGCGTCGCGATCGCGCGCGCGTTCCTCGCGGATGCGCCGATCCTGATCCTCGACGAAGCGACGTCGAGCCTCGACAGCGAAAGCGAGCTGCTGATCCAGCAGGCGATGGAGCGGCTGATGGTCGGCCGCACGACGCTCGTCGTCGCGCACCGGCTGTCGACCGTGCGCGCGCTCGACCGGCTGCTGGTGCTCGATCGCGGCAAGGTGATCGAGGAAGGCAACCACGACGCGCTGATCCGCATAGACGGCGGCATCTATCGCCGGCTGTTCGAGCGGCAGGCGCTGGAGCTGGCGAAGGGGCTCGCCGATTCGCCGCGACGCACGGCGGATCGCGATGCCGGGCCGCTGGGAGAGCCGGCGGAGGTCTGATGCAGGCAGATCGTCACGTGGCCCGGCGACATGGCCTCAATCGCTGGGCCATGTCGGCGATCCGATTGGCGTGGTCGACGCACGACGAGGAAATGATGCTGCAACCGGACGAAACCCGTATCGAATCGAATCGCCTTTCGCTCGCACCGTTCTCGGCGAACGACGCGGATGCGACGCTTGCATGCATTACGCCGTCGCTGACTCGCTATATGGGCTGGGACCCTCCGGCCAACCGGGAAAGTTTCGATCGCATCTGGCAGACGTGGCTGCACGCACAAACCAGCGGCACAGACTACGTGTTCGTGATTCGACAACGCGACGATGGAACCTTTCTCGGCCTGGTGGGGGTTCATCACGTCAAGCAGGCCATCCCGGAATTGGGCGTCTGGATCCGCGAAGATCGGCATCGCGAAGGGATCGGACGAGAGGCGGTCAGGCTCGTCGTGGAATGGGCATGCGTGACGCTCAACGTTCAGCGCTTCAACTATCCGGTTGCCGAGGAGAATCATCCGAGCCGACGTATCGCCGAGTCCCTCGGCGGCACTGTAACGGGCCATGACGAGACCCCGAAATTCGTGTCGGCCATTTATCAGATACCAGCCCCGGTGACATGCGAAAGCCCGGGGCAGGCATAGGCGGCCGACTCGCGACGATCGATCTTGTTCGCAATGGTCCTGCCCACGGCCGGGGCTTCCACGAAAGCGGCCGCCGCCAGACCGCCGCCGTCACGCGCCCCTCCCGCGGATCACTTATCATGTCGGCCAGGCAATTCGCGACGAAAGGCAGACCATGTTTACAGGCATTGTTCAGGGCGTCGGCACCATCGACGCCATCAAGGATCACGGCGAGCTGAGGACCTTCAGCATCGCATTCCCCGAGCGGTTCACCGACGATATCGAGATCGGCGCGAGCGTGTCGGTCGATGGCGTGTGCCTGACGGTGACGACCATCCATTCGCCGGAGCTGATCGACTTCGACGTGATGTTGCCGAGCCTGCGGATCACGACGCTGGCCGACCTCTCGACCGGCGCGCGCGTCAACGTCGAGCGGGCCGCGAAGGACGGCGCGGAAATCGGCGGCCATCCGCTGTCCGGTCATGTCGATTTCACGGGGACCATCGCGCACATCGCGTCTTCCGAGCACAACCGGATGATCCGCATCGGCGTGCCGGCCGAATTCAAGCGCTATGTGTTCGCGAAGGGCTACATCGCGATCAACGGCTGCAGCCTCACCGTGTCGGACGTCAATCGCGACGAAGGCTGGTTCGACGTCTGGCTGATTCCCGAAACGCGCCGCGCGACCACGTTCGATGCGAAGGGCGTCAACGACAAGGTCAACATCGAGATCGAGCGCAGCACCCAGGTCGTCGTGGATACGATCCGGGAATCGGTCAAGGAAACGCTCGGCGAATTGAACGGCGTCGTCACCGCGCTGCTGGCGGAAAAAGGCATCGATATCGAGGAACTGCTGGCGCGCAATGTCGCGCGGCTGCCGAAGCAGTAAAGGTCGATGACCTGCGTGCCACGGTATGTCGCGTGGGAACGCAGGCTTATTCGTCCGTGGCGCTCCGACCGGTCAAGGCTTGCCGTTCTTGAAGGCCGCAACCAGAAATTCGACGAGCACCCGGACCCGCATCGGAAGGCGTCGGCCTGCGGGGTACACGAGATGGATGGGGAAGCGTTCAGGCTGCAACTGCGGCAGCAGGACGCGAACCTTGCCGGATCGAATGTCTTCCTCGAACAACCAGGACGGCGCTTGCGCAATGCCAAGGTCGCATAGAACGGACGCCCGGATGTGTTCGGCGTCGCCCGTCATCAGCGAGCCGTGCGGCACGTAGGAGACGGTTTCCTTTTTGACCTTGAACGCCCACGGTTTCGGCTCGCGATCTTTCGAAAATACCACGCACGCGTGCCGATCGAGGTCGGAAAGTCGCTGTGGCTCGCCACGTGCGGCAACGTAGTCCGAACTGGCGACGAGCAGGAAATCCGCGTCGGTCAGTTTTTTGGCGGTGAGTGACGAATCCATCAACTGCCCGTGCCGGATGCCAAGATCGACGCCATCGCCAACCAGATCGACCAGCCGCTCGGAAACCGATAATTCGACGCTTACGTCCGGGTAGCGCTTGAAGAATTCCGGCAACAACGGGGTAATGCACAGCCGTCCGTGTGCCGGCGCCGTGTTGACCCTGACGACGCCCTTGGGGGCGCGCTGACGGTCGCCCACTGACGCTTCGAGCACGTCAAAATCGTCAATGAGTTGCTTGGCTGACTCGTAGAACGCGAGCCCCGCATCGGTGACGATGACCTTGCGCGACGTGCGCATCAGAAGCTGCGCGCCAAGGTGAGTTTCGAGCGCACCGATTTTCTTGCTGACGGCAGGCTGTCCTATTCCATGTTCGCGCCCCACGGCCGAGAAATTGCCGCATTCGACAAGGCGGACAAACAGCCGAATTGCGTCCAGACGATCCATCAGCGGGCTTCCCGGCGATTCCAAAATGGAATTGATGGTATGTCGGAACACGCCGTTTCGGCAATATCGAAATCGCCGTAGATTCACGGTTGTTCAGCCAACCGACACGACCGACCATGAAAGCACTCAGTGTGACGCCCGACCGCGAACTCGAACTGCGCGACATTCCCACGCCACTCGACGCCGCACCCGAGCATGTGTTGATCGACATGGATGCGTCAGCCATCAACCACGGCGACAAGACGTTCCTCACAAGGCCGGCAGCGGCGGGTCTTGCGTTGCCGTTGAGCGAACACGCTGTCTGGGGCGCATCCGGTGCCGGAAGAGTCGTCTCCGTCGGCGACGGTGTGCCGCAAAAATACCTCGGCAAACAGGTGGCGATTTATCGCTCGCTGGCTCGAAGCCCACGCAGCGTCGGCTTGTGGTCCGAGCGCGCACACGTGCCCTACAGCACGTGCCTGATTTTGCCCGAGCACGTTTGTGCGCGAGATTATTGCGGCTCGCTCGTGAACGCGATGACGGCTTACGCATTTCTCGACGAAGCCGAAAGGGACGGGCACAAGGGTGGCATCGTGACGGCTGGCAATTCGGCAACAGGCCGTGGGATCGCGGCGCTCGTGCGCGACAGACAACTGCAAGCGATCTTTCTGGTTCGTGGCGACGCCGCGCGCGACACGTTGCGCGCGTCCGGCGTTGAGCACGTGATCGTCACGCGAGAAGGATTCGAGCGCGAGCTTGCTTCGCTCGCGGCGGAACTGAACGCGACAGCCGTTTTTGACGGCGTCGGCGGCGAATTACTCAGTCACGTGTTGCCGGTGCTGCCGCCGAACCCGACGGTCTACGTGTACGGCTTTCTGGGCGCTGCGTCGCCGGTCGTGATTCCTTCCGTCCTATTCATGTCAAAAAATCTGACGATGAAGCGGTTCAGCAATTTCGACAGCCGCACGGTGAAGGAACCCGACAACCTTGTCCGCGCGCTCGGCAACCTGGAACAGGTGATTGACGATCCGTTGTTCAGAACGAAAATCGGCGACATGTTTCGCCTCGATCAAATCGAAGAGGCGATGCGGTACGAATCGGCCGAGGGCGCCAAGGCGGTGTTGGTGCACGGTGATCGCAGCGACACGTGAGCTAGGTGATCCGCTGGATCACCGAATACCTGCTTCCATCGGAAAACACCTCGACCCACGGTTCCGATTCCTCGAACGTCCAGAGAACGAGTTCGAGGTCGATCAGTTCATTCCAGTCATCGTCGGGCCACGGCATGTTCCATCCGCCCGCGACGGCCACCACGCCGCCTGTATAGAGCGGGCATTGCGCCATCCATTCGCGCTCGTAGTCGTGCGCGGCCGCGCCCTTGAAGTTACCGTTGAATCCCCAGTCGCGCTGCCAGCCGTGTGCGTCGAGGTACGCGCCGATCGCGGCGGAGCCGAAGCGGAACACCGCGTCGACCGATGGAAGCGACATCGCGTCGGATCGGCACAGCGGGCGGGCGGAGCGGACAGGTTGCGTGGAAGTCTCCACGCGGCCTGACGTGCCGCCATCGTCGAGATATACGTTCAGCCAGACGCCATCGCGCTCGACGGAAATGCACAACGCGCCGGCATCAACTCCATGCCAGTAGCCGGTGACGGGTTCGCCGTCGTCCGCGAAGCGGTACTGACGGCACGGCCTCGCAAGCCGCTTCGCTTCGTTCAGAAAATCGTCCGACGTCATTGGATGCCTCTCTTTTCAGCGTCCCGGGTATCGCATCGCACCGCCGCGATCGAACGACATCGACCGCGGCCCCCGCCTCACTCGGCCCCCACCCGCGCCCCCTTCCTCACCGCCACGCGCTGCGAGCGATAAATCCCCGCAGGTCCGGAGAACAGATACGCGACGACACAGGCGACGATCGCATACACGCCGATATCCGCGCCGAACAATTCGATCGCCATGATCGTCGACGCGATCGGCGTGTTCGCCGCGCCCGCGAACACCGCGACGAAGCCGAGCCCCGCGAGCACCGGCACCGGCAGCGCCAGCACCTGGCCGAGCGCATTGCCGAGCGTCGCGCCGATGTAGAACAGCGGCGTCACTTCGCCGCCCTTGAATCCCGACGCGAGCGTGACGACGGTGAACGCGAACTTGCCCGCGAAATCGTAAAGCGGCAGCGGGCCGTGAAACGCGGCCTCGATCGTCGGGATGCCGAGGCCGAGATACTGCGGCACGTTCAGCACGGTCGCAGCCACGGCGACCAGCAGGCCGCCGAGCACCGGCTGCAACGGCGCATGGCGGATCGCGCGGCGAAACCACGCGGTCAGCGCATGCGTCGCAAACGCGAACAGCCTCCCGACCACGCCGAACGCGATGCCCGCGACGACCGTCGCGGCCAGCCCCGTCGCCGATACGGTCGGCACGAACGGAATCGCATAGGCGGTGTGATGGATGCCCCACGCACGGCACACGGCGTCCGCGACGATCGCCGACGCAACGCAGGCCAGCAGCGCGTCGTATCGCACGCGCCCGATCGCGAGCACCTCGAGCCCGAACACGGCGCCCGCGAGCGGCGTGCCGAATACCGACGCGAAGCCGGCCGCGATGCCGCCCATCAGCAGCACGCGGCGATGCTCGCGATCGAGACGAAACAGGTGCGTGATGCGATCGGCGAGCGCGCCGCCCATCTGCACGGCCGTGCCCTCGCGGCCGGCCGACCCGCCGAACAGGTGCGTAACGACGGTCGCGACGAGCACGAGCGGCGCCATCCGCTTCGGCACGAGCGCCTTCGGGTCGTGAATCTCGTCGATCAGCAGGTTGTTGCCGCGCGCGACCGACTGGCCGAAGCGATGGTAGATCCAGCCGGTGGCGAAACCGGCGGCCGGCAGCCCCCACAGCAGCCACGGATGCGCGACCCGCGTGCCGGTCGCCCAGTCGAGCGCGATCAGGAACACGGCGGATGCCGTACCGGCCAGCGCGCCGAGCAGCGCTGAAAGCGCGAGCCAGCGGCACACATAGCGCAGGGTCGCGAAAAGATCGGCAGAAGTGGTGAAAAACATGATTTCCAGATTCGACGGAACATCAAACCTGGGCGGCAGAATGCCGGATGGACGGCCTGCGACCTCCTGACGACCCAGGAACACGCAGGCATCATCAGCCGGGCAAACCGGCGGTTGAGGGCCGCACCGCGCGCGCCACGCGCCGCGAACGACCGCAGGGAGGCATGCCATCTCCGCAGGCTGCGATTGTACGCGACGCCGCGCCACGCACGCAATGCAGACGCCGGCGCGCCGCGAAACGACGGCGCGTGGCCGGTGCGCCGTCAGTCGCGCGGCGCGAGCGCGATCCGCGCGATCAACTGCGGCGCGATCTGTTCGAGCGGCAGGATCGCCGACGCCGCGCCGATCGCCGCGGCCGCCTTCGGCATCCCGTACACGGCGCTGGTCGCTTCGTCCTGCGCGATCGTATAGCAGCCCTTCGCGCGCATCGCCTTCAGGCCGAGCGCGCCGTCGCGTCCCATGCCCGTCAGCAGCACGCCCAGCGCATCGCCCTGCCAGCCGTCCGCGACACTGTTGAAAAACACGTCGATCGACGGCCGGTACGGCGTTTCGGCCGGATGCCGCGTATAGCCGAGCACGCCGCGCGGCGACAGCATCAGATGGTCGTTGGTCGCCGCGAGCAGCACCTCGCCCGCTTCCGGCACGCTGCCCTGTCGCGCGACGCGCACCGGCAGCCGCGTATAGCCGTCGAGCCATTCGGCCATGCCGTACGCGAATGCCTGGTCGACGTGCTGGACGATCACGATCGCGGCCGGAAAGTCGGCCGGCAGCGCGCGCAGCAGCGCGGTGAGCGCGGTCGGCCCGCCCGCCGACGCACCGATCGCGACGAGCGTCGGCTGTCCGCGCGCGGGCGCCGGCCCCGGCGGCACGAGCGCCGCGGTGCGGCTTTCGAGCAGCCGGCCGATCTGGTCGATCTTCGCGAGCAGCGCCTGCGGCGACGCATCGGTCGACAGCCCGAGCGCGAGCGTCGGCGTATCGACCGCGTCGAGCGCGCCGGCGCCCATCGCCTCGTACACCGACGACGTGTTCGCGCTGACGCTCGCCGTCACGATCAGGATCGCGCACGGCGCGCGCGCCATGATCCGGCGCGTCGCGGCGACGCCGTCGACCTTCGGCATCACGAGATCCATCAGGACGACGTCGGGCGGATGCGCGACGCAGAAATCCACGGCCTCGTCGCCATCGGTCGCCACCCACAGCACGCGATGGTCCGCGCGCAGCGCGATCACGCGGCGCAGCGCCTCCACGGCCAGCGGCAGATCGTTGACGATGCCGATGTTCATCGGTGCGCGTCCCCGATCAGGTCGTGCACGGCATCGAGCAGCGCCTCGTCGTGGAAGCTGCTCTTCGCGAGATAGTAATCGGCGCCGGCATCGAGCCCGCGCCGGCGATCCTCGTCGCGATCCTTGTACGACACGATCATCACCGGCACGCGCTTGAGCATCGGGTCGCTCTTGATCAGCGTGACGAGTTCGATGCCGTCCATGCGCGGCATGTCGACGTCGGTCACGACGAGATCGAACGCATCGCTGCGCACCGCGTTCCACCCTTCCATCCCGTCGACCGCCACCGTCACGTCGTAGCCGCGCTTTTCCAGGAGCTTGCGTTCGAGCTCGCGCACCGTCAGCGAATCGTCGACGACGAGCACGCGGCGACGCCGGTCGGCGAGCGCGAGTTGCGGATCGCGCGTGAGCCGCGCGAGCTGGCCGCCGCGCACGAGCTTGTCGACCGAGCGGATCAGGTCCTCGACGTCGACGATCAGCACCGGGTCGCCGTTCTCGAGCAACGCGCCGGCCGCGATGTTCTGGATCTTGTTCAGGCGGCTGTCGAGCGGCTGCACCACGAGCATCCGTTCGCCGAGGAAGCGGTCGACCGCGACGCCGTACAGCTCGGGTTCGCCGCCGACGACCACCACCGCGGTGGTGGCGCGCGCGACATCGGGCTCGCCCGCGTCGAGCAACTGGTGCGCGGCGACGAGGCCCGCGCGCCGGCCGTCGAACGGAAAATGCGGCTGCCCTTCGAGCACGTCGATGTCGTCGTGCGCGAGTTCGAGCGTGCGTCGCACATGCGCGAGCGGGAACGCATACGGCTCGCCGCCGACCTCGACGAGCAGGCTGCGGATCACCGACAGCGTGAGCGGCAACTGCAGCACGAAGCGCATGCCGGCGCCCGGCTCGTTGAAGATCCGCACAGCGCCGCGCACGCCGCGCACCATCTCCTGCACCGCGTCGAGGCCGACGCCGCGCCCCGACACGTCGGTCACCGCATCGCGCATCGAGAAGCCCGGCAGCAGCAGGAATTCGAGCAGTTCGGGATCGGACAACCGCGCGGCCGTCTCGTCGTCGGTCAGGCGCTGGCGCACGACGGCCGCGCGCAGCGCATCCATGTCGACGCCCGGCCCGTCGTCGATCACGCTGACGAGCAGCGAGCCGGCGCTGTGGCGCGCCTCGAGCGTGACGCTCGCCTCGGCCGGCTTGCCGCGCGCCTGGCGCGCGTCGGGCGAATCGACGCCGTGGTCGATCGCGTTGCGCAACAGGTGGCCGAGCGGCGCGTCCAGCAGGTCGAGGATGTCGCGATCGACCTGCGTGCCTTCGCCGACGATCGAGAAACGCACCTGCTTGCCGAGCGAGCGCGCGAGATCGCGGACGATGCGCGGATACGCGCGCGTCGCGTCGCCGAACGGCCGCATCCGGCATTGCAGCGCCTCGTCGTACAGTTGCTCGGCGATATGCGTGCTGCGCCGCTCGAAGCGGTCGAATTCGTCCATGCGCTCGGCGAGCGAGCGCTGCAGGTCGTTGAGCATGTGCCGCACTTCGTTCATCGACGCGAGCATGCCGGCGTCGAGATCGTCGGCGTACTGTTCGTACATCAGGTCGAGCGAACGGGCCGCGTCGCGCTGCGCGCGCTTCACGCGCAGCATCGATTCGGCGAACGGCTTGAGCCAGCGCGATTCGACCAGCGATTCGCCGGACAGACTCAACAGCCGATTCAGCGTATCGGCGCGCACGCGGCGCATCGCACCGGCGCCCGCCACGCGGCCGGCCTGGACCGGATCGGGCGCCGTGCCCGACACGGCGAGCGGCGGCACCGCGGCACTTGCCCCGACCGGCTCGTTCGCGGCGCCGTCGTGTTCGCGATACGGCACCAACGACGGCGGCACCGGCGGCGGCACGGCGGCCGGCGCCTGCATCGTCTGCGCGCCGTCGGCACCTGTCAGCGCCGCCGCGAACCCGTCGATCTCGGTCTGGGACACGGGCTGCCCCTGCGGATCGCCGACGCGCACCAGCAAATCGACACCGGCCAGCAGCACGTCGACGTGCGTGGCCGTCAGCGCGATCGTGCCGGCCTGCGCGGCGACGAAGCATTCCTCCATCCGCCCGGCGATCTCGACGCCGAGCGGCACGCCGACGATGCGCGCGGCGCCCTTCAGCGAATGCGCGGCGCGCATGCACGCTTCGAGCGCGACGGAATCGGGCTCGCCCGATTCGAGCGCGAGCAGCCGCTCCGACAGCGCCTGGGTCTGCGTGCGCGTCTCCTCGCGATACAGCTCGAGCAGCGACAGGTGGCTCAGGTCGTCATCGCCGCTCATCGCATGCTCCGTGTCACGGCGTCGAACAGACGATCGTCGTCGAGCAGCCCCACCGACTTGCCGCGCCACGACAGCACGCCGCGCGACAGGCCGGCGCTCGCGCGCCCGACCGTGGCCGGCACCGGCACCCAGTCGGAGGCGCCGAAGCGCAGCACGCCCTCGACCTCGTCGACCGGAAACACGACCGGTTCGCCCTGGTGCGCGGCCACCAGCAGCCGCGTGAAACGGCCGTCGCCGCCACTGCCGCTGCCGGTCTTGCCGGCATCGAGGCCGAGCAGCGCACCGATCGAGATCGCGATGCGCAGCGTGCCGCGGATGTTGACCACCCCGCGCACGGCCGAATGGCGGCGATGCGGCAGGGAATGGATCGGGCGCGTGCCGGCGATCTCGCGCAGCACGCCGATCGGCAGCGCGAGCCATTCGTCGGCCACCCGGAACGCGAGCGCCGCATGGCGCGTATCGCCGTCGTCGTCGCGCGCATGCGCGGTGCCGGACGCGCTCATCCGGCGCGTGACGTCCGTCATCTCGGCAACGTCGAGCGGACGCTCGAGCAGCTTCGCCGCGTGACTGGCGTAGACCGGGCAGTTCAGGCAGCGCAGGCAGTCGTTCAGCCGCTCGCACGAGCGGTCGCCGCGCGTGCCGATCCGGTTCCAGCAATCGTCGACGTCGAGCGTCGCGTCGTCAGTGGCAGCGGCGGCGCGGTTCATGAATTCCTCTGGTCATCGCGGTGTCGGTCCCATTCCCGTCGTCGTGTCAGCCGGCCGAACGCCGGGCGCGTTCGAGCAGCCATTGCGCGCCCGCACGATCGCCGCCGACGTCGAGCAGCGTCGCGAGATGCGTCAGCGCCTCGTGATGCGTGGGGCGCAGGTACAGCGCCTTCCGGTAGAAGTCGCTCGCCTCCGCGGCGCGCCCGCGCGCATCCGCGATCAGTCCGTTCAGGTAGAACGCGTCGGCATGCGGGCCGACGCGCGCCGAGAACTCCGCGAGCACGCGCTCGGCCTCGTCGAACGCACCCGCGTTCGCCAGGGCCTGTGCATCCTCCAGCGTCGGCGCATCCTCCCGCCTCAGCGCGTCGTCGATCGTCGGCGCGATGCCGTCGTAGGCCGGCGCGGCCGCCACGGCGGTTGCCACGGCAAGCTCGGCCCGTGCGTCGATTGCGGCCGTCGGCACGGCCGGCGCCGCCGCGAACGGCTGACGCACGTCGCCAAGCCAGGCGGGCGGCTCGACGGCCGCCACCGGGTGCAGCGCGGCGAGCGATGCGACCGTGACGCGCTCCGCGCGCCGGTACGGCACCGCCGCGGACAGCGACGCTGCCGGCCGGGCCGCGCATGCATCGGCCGCCGCCGCGCCGGCCGACTCGCGATGAAACGCGAACGCCAGCGGCACGCGCGCCGAGCGCATCCCGTGCCGCATCGCGACGCCCGTCTCCGCCGGCCCGACGAACAACATGCCGTCGTCGGCGAGACGCGCGTCGAGCGAGCGGATCACGCGATCCTGCGCGTCGCGGTCGAAATAGATCAGCACGTTGCGGCAGAACACGAAGTCGTAGCGAATGCCGTTGTCGGCAACCGGTTCGACGAGGTTCGCGTGACTGAACTGCACGCACGCGCGCACGCGCTCGTCGAGCAGCCAGCCGTCGCGGGTCGGCGTGAAATACCGCGTACGAAACTCCGTCGCCGTCCCGCGAAACGCATTGCGTCCGTAACAGCCGAGCCGCGCCTGCTCGATCGCGCGCGCGCTCAGGTCGATCGCGTCGATCGCGAAGCTGGACGGCTCGAGCCCCGCATCCAGCAACGCCATCGCCACCGAATACGGCTCCTCGCCCGTCGAGCACGGCGCGCTCAGCACGCGGATCACGCGGCCCGGCATCGCGGCGAGCCGTTCGGCGGCCTGCCGCGCGAGCGTGGCGAAGGCTTCGCGGTCGCGGAAGAACCACGTCTCCGGGACGACGAACAGCTCGATCAGCGCGCGCCGTTCGTCAGCCGACGCGTTGAGGTGCTGCCAGTACGCGTCGAGCGCTTCCGGCGTCACGGTCGGCCGCGCCGCCGACGGCACGCGCTCGCCGTCCGCCTGCAACGCATGCACGCGATCCGTCAGCGCCCGCATCAGGAAATCGTTGCCGAGCGAATCGGGGTCGATGCCGGTCTCGCGCAGCAGCCAGCCGCGAAATCGCGATTCGGACGCGTTCATGCGGATTCCTCCCCGTGGCCCGACAGGCCGTCGAACAGATACAGGCGGGCAACGTCGTCGATCAGGTCGGACACGGAGATCTGCTGCACGACGCCGTCGGGCGTGTTCGCGACCTGCCCGAGCCAGCGCGTGCGCGCGGTCGAGACGCCGCTGGCGCGGAACGCCGCGCGGTCGATCCGCATCGTCTGCGTCGCACGCTCGACGATCAGGCCGATCGTGCGCTCGCCATCGGCGTGACCGGCGCGATGGCGGACCATCACGAGCCGCGTCGAGCGCAGCGCCTGCGCGCGCCGCCCGAGCGCCAGCATCGGCACGTCGATCACCGGCACCGGCTGGCCGCCGCGCATCAGCAGCCCGGCGATCCAGTCGGGCGCGCCGGGCACCGCCTTCGTGACGGCGAGCGGCAGCACCTCTTCGATGCCGGCCGCGTCGAGCGCATAACGCTCGCCGTCGAGCTCGAACATCAGGAACAGCGCATGGGCGCCGTGCTGCGGATCGGCGCGCGTCACGCGTCGACCTTGAAGCGCGACACGCTGGTGCGCAACTGGTTGGCGACGAGCGTCAGGTCGTCGATCGCCTGCGACGACTGGCGCAGCGACTCGGCCGTCTGCTGCGCGGCCTCCGACAGTTGCGACAGCGCTTGCGTGATCTGCTCGGCGCCGTTCGCCTGCGTCTGCATCCCTTCGTTGACCATCTGGAAGCGCGGCGCGAGCGTCTGCACCTCGGCGATGATCTGCGACAGTTGCCCGCCGACCTGCTGCACGTCGAGCATCCCGCGCCGCACTTCCTCGGAGAACTTGTCCATCCCCATCACGCCCGCCGACACCGCCGACTGGATCTCCTTCACCGTCTGCTCGATGTCGTAGGTCGCCACCGCCGTCTGGTCGGCCAGGCGGCGGATCTCGGTCGCGACGACCGCGAAGCCGCGACCGTATTCGCCGGCCTTCTCGGCC
Organism: Burkholderia sp. MSMB1072; assembly: GCF_001524725.1. Taxonomy (NCBI): domain Bacteria; kingdom Pseudomonadati; phylum Pseudomonadota; class Betaproteobacteria; order Burkholderiales; family Burkholderiaceae; genus Burkholderia; species Burkholderia sp. MSMB1072. The sequence goes on along the minus strand of NZ_LOYC01000047.1, from coordinate 50,433 downwards.
TCGATCGCCGCGTTCAGCGACAGCAGGTTGGTCTGGTCGGCCACCTTGGTGATCGTCGCGACCACCTGGTTGATGTTCAGCGCCTTCTCGTTGAGGATCGCGAGCTTCGCGTTCACCGAGCCGGCCGCGTCCATCACGCTGCGCATCGTCTCGCCCATCCGCGTGAGCCCGCTCTGGCTCACGCCCGCAAGCGTCGCCGACTGCTCGGCCACGCCGGCCACCTCGTTCATCGTGCGCAGCAGGTCGCGCGACGTCGCGAAGATCTCGCGCGAGGTCGCGCCGATCTCGGTGGTCGTCGCCGCGGTCTCGTTCGCGGTGGCCTGCTGCTCGCGCGACGTCGCGGCGATCTCGGCCACCGACGTCGTCACCTGCATCGACGACTGCTGCGCGCGCGCGACCAGCTCGGTCAATTCGTCGGCCATCCGGTTGAAGCCCGTCTCGAGCGTGCCGAATTCGTCGCGACGGCGCAGGTCGAGGCGACGCGTCAGGTTGCCGGTGCGCATCACGTCGTGCACTTCGACGAGCCGCGCCATCGGTACGGTGACCGAACGGTACAGCACGTAGCCGAGCCCGAGCGCGGACAGCAGCACGAACGCCAGCGCGGTCGCGAGCACGATCTCGGTGTCCTGCACCGATTCGCGGATCAGCTTCGCGGATTGCTCGGCGAACTTGCGGTTCTCCTGCACCAGCACGTTCGCGTTGCGCACGACCTCGGTCCACGCGGGCTGCACCTTCGCGTAGGCGGCGACCGCTTCGTCTCGCGACGCGCGGCTCTTCCGTACCGCTTCGTTCAGCAGCGGCACGTAGTGATCGTAGGCGCCGCGGAACGCCGCGAAGCGCTGCCGGTCGTCGTCGCGGAACGTCGTGTTCTGGTAGTCCACCGACAGCGACTCGATGTCCTTCAGCACGTCGGGAATCCTGGCGAGATCGCGCTGCACGGCTTCGGGTTCGGTATCGACGAAGGTCGCCTGCTGCAGCAGCGTGAACGATTCGTTGACCGAGCCGCGCAGCGTCGACGCGAGGTAGACGCCGGGCAGCGAGTCGCGCTCGATGCTGACGGCTTCGGCGTTGATCGCGCGCAGTCGCTCGTACGACACGCCGGCTGTCACCAGCATCAGCACGAACAGCACGCCGAAGCTGAGCAGGATGCGATTGCCGAGCGTCAGCCGGGCAGCGCCGATCGTCGGATGCAGGCTTTCATTGGTCGTGCGGGGCGTCACGGTGGCCATGTTCGTTATGGGCTTTCTAAATTCAGCGTTGAAAAAATCCGCGCCCGCCTGCGCGCCGGGTGGCGCGCCACGAGCGCATCGGGGTCTCGCGGGCGGCGCGGCGCCGGCAGGCCGCGCCGCGAAATCACCGCTCCGCTTGCGCCGGCAGCCGAAGCGCGACCATGAAGCCGCGCGCCGTATTGCGCATCAGGATCTGGCCGCGATGCCGCGCCGCCGTCGCGCGGACGAACGCGAGGCCGAGGCCGAAACCGCTGCGCGCCGCGCCGTGCGCGGATTCGAGCTGCACGAACGACTCGGTCGCGGCCGTGCGCTGTTCCGGCGCGATGCCGGCGCCGGCATCCTCGACGCCGATCAGCCAGGCGCCGTCGTCGCCGCTCAGCGTGCAATGTACGTCCATCCCGGCCGGGCCGTACTTCAGCCCGTTGTCGATCAGGTTCGCGACCGCGCGCGTCAGCATCATGCGGTCGCCCATCGTCACGCACTCGGTATCGGGCACGTGCGCGATCACCCGGCAGCCGAGCCCGGCCGCCTTCTCCCACAGCTGGTCGACGGCGTCGAGCACGATCTCGTTGAGACTCACGACCTCGGGCGCGCGGCGCTCGGACTGCGCGCGGGTGAGGTGGATGAAGCCGTCGGCGAGCGCGAGCGCGCGCCGCGCGTGGCCGGCGATGCGCTCCATGATCGCCGGCATGTCGCCGTGTTCGGCCCGGTAGACGTCGAGCAGCGCGAGGATCGACGTCTGCGGCGAGCGCATGTCGTGCGACAGGAAATCGAGCGCCTCGTCGCGCTGCCGCGACATCAGGTACGAATTCGAGTGATAGCGGATGCGCGCGGTCAGCTCCATCGCGTCGGGAAGCTTCACCAGATAGTCGTTCGCGCCGGCGATGAACGCCTCGCGCTTGACGATCGGCTCCTCCTTCGCGGACAGCACGATGATCGGCACGCGTGCGGTGCCGGCGTCCGCGCGCCACGCGCGCACGAGATCGAGGCCGTCGATCTCCGGCATCACGAGATCCTGCAGGATGACCGTCGGCTTCACGTCGCGCGCGACCGCCATCGCCCGATGTGCGTCGGTGCACACGTGCAGGTCGATGTCGTGCTCGCTGCGCAACGCGCGACGGATCACCTCGCCGACGAACGGCTGGTCGTCGACGAGGAGGACCGATAACCCCGATTCGAGGCAATCCGAGGCATTATCACTGCTCGATTCTTTCATAAATACAGTTTCAAACGCCGAATCTCCAATCGATTCTTTCATAGGAGTTGTTTATCCGACTTGGACACTATCTTATATTGGCAGTTGTAAAACCCGCCTGATTTCGCCGATTTGGCCTGTCGGCACTGCCTTGCAGGGCTTCGGACGTCGCTTGTTTCCCCGTCGACGACCGTATTACCTCTGCATTCTTTCTCTCAATAAACATAACCGGCTGATTCTAAATGAAATTAGAACACAGCATCTATCTCCTTCCGGTTTAGTTTTGCCAAATATGCAGAAAGAGACGGAAACAGATAAATCAGATCATTTCCGGATTCGAAGGACGATAACGTTTGCGGGACCGCCACGACGAGGTTTGCATGCGCTGCAAGGCTCGGAGTCGGTCATATTGAGGGCCGGATTCGAATGCACCGAATCGGCGGATGGGAGGGAAAAATCGCGCGACGGGTGGCTCGACCCGCACGCGTTTCGGGGCCGGCACAACGCCGACCCGTGCGATGCGTGAGTTGACCGCCCTAGCCGCGCGCGTGCTGCGCGGACACTTCCTGCAGGTCGAGATCGCGTTCGAGCGTGTGCAGCATCTCGTCGTGGATGCGCCCGGACCGGTGCAGGCGCAACAGTTCGGCGCGCCCGGCCCGGATCGCGGCCAGCACCACGTCGTAGTGCGCGGCGCGCACTTCCGCCGGATACGCGGGCTCGTTCTTCGTGCGTTCGGTCAGCTCGGCGCGATACGTGTATTGCTCGAGCAGGCGCGGATGGATCACGACGCCGTTCTCGTCGCGCACGAGCGGCTGGATCGCCGCGAGTTGCGCGGCCTCGACGTACGCCCACGTCTGCGGCTCGCTCAGGTGGTGCGCGGCACGCTCGTCGCGCTGCGGCATGCGCAGCAGCCGGATCAGCGGCCCGATCGTCGTGCCCTGCAGCAGCACGGTGACGAGAATCACCGCGAACGATGCGACCAGGATCACGTCGCGGCCGGGCAGCGCCTCGGGCAGCGACAACGCGATCGCCAGCGTCACCACGCCGCGCATGCCGGCCCAGCTCATGACCGTCGCGGCCTTCCAGTCGGGCGCCGGCCCGCGCCGTGCGAAGCCGCGCACCGGCCACTTCAGCGCCTCGACCGCATAGATCCACACGAAGCGCGACACGATCACCGCCGCCAGCACCGCGAGCACGGGCGGCACCATCGTGCCGAGCACCTGCTCGAAGCCGCCGAGCCGATGGATCGCGCCGCGCAGCGACAGCCCGATCAGCACGAACACCATCGCCTCGAGCAGAAACACGATGACCTGCCAGAACGCGGTGCCGCGCGTGCGCACGGCCGCCGAGAACACCTCGTGCTGATGCCAGCCGACGATCATGCCGGCCGTCACCGTCGCGATCACGCCCGACACCTCGACCATTTCGCCCGCGATGTACGCGATCCATCCGGCAATCACCGCGACGGTGATCACGAGGTAGTCGTCATCGAGCAGCTTCAGGAACCACACGACGAGCTTGCCGATCACGAAGCCGACCACCACGCCGCCGAGCCCGAGCTCCGCGAAGCGCACGACCGCGTGCTCGAGGCTGAACGCGCCGGTGAGCGCGGCCGCGACCGCGAAGCGGAACAGCACGAGGCCGGCCGCGTCGTTCAGCAGGCTTTCGCCTTCGAGCAGCACCATCAGCCGGCGCGGCAGCGCGACGCGTTCGAGCACGGCCTTCGCGGCGACCGCGTCGGGCGGCGACACGATCGCGCCGAGCGCGAAGCACGCGGCCCACGGCAGCGCCGGCACCACCCAGTGCACGGCGAAGCCGACCGCGAACGTCGTAAACACGACCGCGCCGATCGCCAGCATCAGAATGCCGCCGACGTTGCGCTTGAATTCTTCCCACACGGAGAAGTACGCACCGTCCATCAACAGCGGCGGCAGGAACACCAGCAGCACCAGTTCCGGATCGAGGTTGATCGGCGGCAGACCGGGGATGAACGCGATGCCGATGCCACCGATCAGCAGCGCGGCCGCGGGCGGCAGCCGCAGCCGCTTGGCGATGCATTCGAGCGCGACGATCGCGAGGAATGACAACAGAACCAGCTTGAATGCCGAGACGGGGGACATGAATCGACCTCGTGAAGAATGAATTCGCGCGTTCCGGCGTCGTACCCCGGTCGGCAGTTTCGCGCGATTACATCACGAGGCGACGCCCGTAGTCGAGCCTGTTTCGGGCGGCCGCGCAGCGCACGCGCGGTACCGTGCCGCCCCGCGCGCCGCCATGAAAAACGGCACGCGGGCCGGCCCGATCGCCCGCCCGCGTGCCGTCGCGGCGCCGCGCCGCCTGCCGCGCGTTACCGACGCCGCACCACCATCAGCCGCGGCTCGGTCATGTCTTCGATCGCGTAGCGGACGCCTTCGCGGCCGAGGCCCGAATCCTTCACGCCGCCGTACGGCATGTTGTCGACGCGGAACGACGGCACGTCGTTGATCACGACGCCGCCGACCTCCAGTTCGTCCCACGCGCGCTGCGCATGCGTGAGCGAATCGGTGAACACGCCGGCCTGCAGCCCGAAGTCGCTGTCGTTCACGCGTGCCAGCGCGTCGTCGAAGCGGTCGAACTTCTCGAGGATCGCGACCGGGCCGAACGCCTCCTTCCGGTACAGGTCCTGCTCGCGGCCGACGTTTTCCAGCAGCGTCGCCTCGAACATCGCGCCGTCGACCTTGCCGCCCGCGACGATCTTCGCCCCCGCCGCGACGGCCGCGTCCATCCAGCCCGACAGCCGGCGCGACTCGGATTCGGAGATCATCGGGCCGACGAACGTCGACGGATCCTTCGGATCGCCCATCTTCAGCGAACGCGTCTTCGCGATCAGCTTCTCGCGCAACGCGTCGTAAAGGTCGGCATGCACGAGGATCCGCTGCACGCCGATGCAGCTCTGGCCCGACTGGTAGTACGCGCCGAACGCGAGCCGCTCGACCACGTAGTCGAGCCGCTCGCGCTGGTCGGCATCGACGATCGCGGCCGCGTTGCCGCCGAGCTCCAGCACGACTTTCTTCTTGCCGGCCTTCTCCTTCAGCGCCCAGCCGACGGCAGGCGAACCGGTGAACGACAGCAGCTTGAAGCGCTCGTCGGTCGTGAACAGGTCGGCGCCGTCGCGATGCGCGGGCAGCACCGAGAACGCGCCCTTCGGCAGGTCGGTTTCCGCGAGCACCTCGCCGATGATCAGCGCGCCGATCGGCGTGCGGCTCGCCGGCTTCAGCACGAACGGACAGCCGGCCGCGAGCGCGGGCGCGACCTTGTGCGCGGCGAGGTTCAACGGGAAGTTGAATGGCGAGATGAACGAGCACGGGCCGATCGGCACGCGCTTCGTGTAGCCCGTATAGCCCTGCGCACGCGCGGAGATCTCGAGGTTGACGATCTCGCCGTCGATGCGCACCGATTCCTCGGACGCGACGCGGAACGTATCGATCAGCCGCGTGACTTCGCCCTTCGAATCGTTGATCGGCTTGCCGGCCTCGATGCACAGCGCCTCGGCCAGCTCGTCGAAACGTTCGCGAAATCGCGCGACGCAATGATCGAGCACGGCCTGCCGCCGGTAGGCGGGCATCTCGCGCATCGGCTTCGTGGCGTCGACGGCCGCGGCGATCGCCGCATCGATCGCCTTCGCGTCGGCCAGCGCGACGCGCGTGGCGACCTTGCCGCTGAACTTGTCTGTCACCTCCAGATCGGTGTTCGCGTAGACGGCTTCGTTGGCGAGGTAGTACGGATAGGTTTCCTTCAACATGAAACGACTCCTTCCTGTGAACGGGGCATTCAGAGTTGCGCCGACAGGCGCTTGATCTCGCGGTTCAGCACGCGCTCGTTGTCGGAGTAGTCGATCGGCACGTCGATCACGTGCACGCCCGGCGACGAGAAGCACTCGCGCAGCAACGGCTCGAGATCGTCGGCCGATTCGACGCGATGCCCGTGCGCGCCGTAGCTCTGCGCGTACGACACGAAGTCGGGATTCTTCAGCGTCATCGCGAAATCGGGGAAATTCATGTTCTCCTGCTTCCAGCGGATCATCCCGAACGCATCGTCGCGCAGGATCATCACGACGATGTCGAGCTTCAGCCGCACGGCCGTTTCGAGCTCCTGCGAATTCATCATGAAGCCGCCGTCGCCGCACACGGCGATCACCTTGCGCTGCGGATGCACGATCTTCGTCGCGATCGCCGACGGCAGGCCCGCGCCCATCGACGCGAGCGCGTTGTCGAGCAGCAGCGAATTCGGCTCGTGCGCACGCCAGTAGCGCGCGAACCAGATCTTGTACATCCCGTTGTCGAGGCAGACGATGCCGTCGAGCGGCAGCGCGTTGTACAGGTCGTTCACGATCCGCACCGGATACATCGGAAAGCGCGGATCGTGCTGGCCCTTTTCCAGATGCGCGTCGAAATGCGTCTTGATCATCGCGAAGCGCTCGAAATCCCAATGCGGTTGCGGCCTCACCGCTTCCTTCATCTGCCACACCGCGTTCGCGATGTCGCCGACCACCTCGATCTGCGGAAAATAGACGGGGTCGACCTGCGCGCCGAGGAAGTTCACGTGGATCACGGTCTTGTCGTCGGTGCGCATGAAGAACGGCGGCTTCTCGATCACGTCGTGGCCGACGTTGATGATGCAATCCGCATGCTCGATCGCGCGATGCACGAAGTCGCCGTCGGACAGCGTCGCGTTGCCGAGCCACAGCGGGTGCGTCTCGTCGATCACGCCCTTGCCCATCTGCGTCGTGAAGAACGGGATGCCCGTCTTGTCGACGAATTCGAGCAGCATCTTGCAGGTGGTCTTGCGGTTGCCGCCCGCGCCGATCATCAGCAGCGGATGGCGCGCGGCCTGGATCGCGTCGACCGCGTGCGCGACCGCCTTCTCCTCCGCCACCGGCCGCCGGCTGTAGCTGCGCGGAATCGGCTTGCCGTCGCCCTCTTCGTGCGCGATGTCTTCGGGCAGCTCGAGGTGCGCGGCGCCCGGGCGCTCTTCCTCCGCGCGGCGGAACGCTTCGCGCACGGCCGACGGAATGTTGCCGATCGACACGATTTGCCGCGTGAACTTCGTGAGCGGCTGCATCATGTCGACCACGTCGACGATCTGGAAATGGCCCTGCTTGCTGGACTTGATCGGCTTCTGCCCGGTGATCATCAGCATCGGCATCCCGCCGAGCTGCGCATACGCGGCGGCCGTCACGAAGTTCGTCGCGCCCGGCCCGAGCGTCGCGAGACACACGCCGGTGCGCCCCGTGAGGCGGCCGTAGGTGGCGGCCATGAACCCGGCGGCTTGCTCGTGCCGGGTCAGCACGAGCTTGATCTTCGATCGCCGCAGCGATTCGAGCAGATCGAGGTTTTCTTCGCCTGGAATGCCGAACACGTACTCGACGCCTTCGGCTTCCAGCGCCTTCACGAACAGATCCGATGCTTTCATGGGGACTCTCGGTTATGCCGCCTGCCCGGCCTACGGACACGCGGCGTTCAGGACGCGCGCCGGCCTACGGCACGCGGACGCCTTACCTACTGGACACAGACCACGGCACTGCTCGCCGCGCAAGACGCAATACCAGATGCGTGCTGCGCGGCGGCGCCTCCGGATGCCGGAGGACGAACGGACCCGCCCGCGCGCGGCAAGCACGCACGGACGGCAAAGACGTTTTCGATTGTAGACGGATTCGCGAAATTCCGGCTTCGGCCGGATGGCCGACTCCGGCAGCGGAAAGATCGGCCGGACGGCCGGGAAACGTCCGGCGATGCCCCCGGCCGGGCTGTAATGGCAACGATGTTCAATTCGACAGACATGTGAACCATGGTTTACACATTGCCATTCATGCCCTACAGTTGCCCGGCATTCAGCATCCGGACCACCGACGCCTTCGACGCCTGGTTTGCCGGCCTGCCCGATCGCATCGCCAAGCGCCGCATCCAGGCGCGCATCGACCGCCTGTCGATGGGCAATCCCGGCGACTGGAAATCCGCCGGCGCGCCCCGTCGTCGAAATGCGCATCGATCATGGGCCCGGCTACCGCGTCTACTACGTCCGGCGCGCGACGATCCGGGTCATCCTGCTTGGCGGCGGCGATGAATCGACGCAACAGGCCGACATACGCGCCGCGCACGCAATGCTCGCGCACCTCGACATGGAGTGATCGATGGACAAGATCAAGACGCGGCCATGGGATTCGGCCGAACACCTGAAAACCGAAGACGACATGGCCGACTACTTCGACGCATGCCTGCAGGAAGCCGGCGACGATCCGGCCTTCATCGCGCACGCGCTCGGCGTGATCGCCCGCGCACGCGGCATGTCGCAGGTCGCGCGCGATGCGGGCCTGTCGCGCGAAGGGCTGTACAAGGCGCTGTCGCACGACGGCAATCCGAGCTTCGGCACGATCCTGAAAGTCATCAAGGCGCTCGGCCTGCAATTGCACGGCGCCAAGGCTGCCGCGTGACCTGGCGGCGCACGGCGTCGCGCTGCCCGCGCAACGTCCGTGCCCGCGTCAATGCAGCCAGCCGGCCGCCCAGCGCGGTGCGAGCGACACCCGATACGACCCTTGCCCGATCAGCCCGCCGGCCTGCGTGCCGTCGATGCGTCCGGTCGTCCGAATGGCATATCGGCCCCTTAAAGGCATCGAACGCCTCCATACTCGTCGGAACGACAGAAACCGGTGGGCACGCATCGGCGACGCCTGTCGTCACGCGTCGACCTCCATTGATTTCCAATCTGGTAGGTCTCCTGTTGTTCATCTCACGCGACAACGCTTCGGCGCGCGCATCGCCGAAGTCACTTCATTCCCATTGACGTATTACGCTAAACGTAATACTCTGACCGTAATGATCGATTCGTTCCGATGCAAAGACACGCAGTTGCTTTTCGCAGGAGAAACGCCCAAGCGCTTCCGCGCGATCGAAACGGTTGCCACCCGGAAACTGCAAATGATTGCCGCAGCGAAGGAACTGCGCGATTTGCGGGCGCCTCCCGGCAACAGGCTCGAGGCGTTGCAAGGCGATCGGGAAGGTCAGCACAGCATCCGCATCAACGAGCGATGGCGGATTTGTTTCGTATGGAGCGACGATGGCCCCGCCCAGGTCGAGATCGTCGACTATCACTGACTGGAGCTTCGCATGCTCAAGAACGGAATGCGCCCGATTCATCCGGGCGAAATCCTTCGGGAAGAATTCCTCGTTCCGCTGGAACTGAGCGTCAACGCGCTGGCGCTCGCGTTGAACGTGCCGGCAACGCGGTTGCACGAAATCGTCAAGGAACGGCGCGGAATCACGGCCGATACGGCCTACCGGCTCGGGCGCTACTTCGATACGTCGCCGGAATTCTGGCTGAACCTGCAAGCCACGTACGACCTCAAGACGCTGCCGACGCGCAGCGAGATCGACCGCAAGGTCGAACCGCGCGAACGCACGCACGCGTAGGCACGCAGTCCGCCGTTCGTTCGCGTGCCCGCGTCAATGCAGCCAGCCGGCCGCCCAGCGCGGCGCGAGCGACACCAGATACAACCCGAGCCCGATCAGCCCGCCGACCAGCGTGCCGTTGATGCGGATGTACTGGAGATCCTTGCCGATGTTCAGCTCGATCTGCCGCGACATCTCGCGCGCATCCCAGTTGCGCACCGTGTCGCGAATGTGACGCATCAGGAAATCGGCGAAATCGGGCGCCATCTCGTGCACGGCCTTCTCGACGTGCTCGTTCAGCGACGCACGCAGCGCCGGGCTCTCGGCGAGCCGCGCACCGAGCCAGCCGCCGAGCGTCGCGGCCTGCCGGTGCAGCGCCGAATCGGGGCGCGCGAGATCGGCCTTCAGCCACGCGCGCAACTGGTCCCACAAGTCGCGCACATACTCGTTGAACGCATCGCCGTCGCGAATATAGCGCTTGATCTCCTCGCCCTTCGCGATGAACGCGGGGTCGTGCTTCAGCCGTTCGGTCAGCCGCACGACCGTCCGGTCGAAGCGTTGCCGCAGCTCGTGCCCGGGATCGGCGGCGACGCCTTCGAGCACGCGGCTCACCGCGCTCGCGAGCATTCGCGCGCCGTTCTCGCCGAACCACTGCGTCGGCATGATCTTCTCGACTTTCGGGTATTGCGTCTTCAGCCATTCGACGATGAAGCCTGCGATCACCTCGCGGTTCTCTTCCTTGTCGAGCACGTCGACCACCTGTTCGATCGCGTCGTCGAGCAGCGCCTGGTGACGGCCGTCCTTCGTCAGCGTGTCGAGGATCGCGCCGGCGGATTGCGACAGGTCGACCCGGTCGATCACCGCGCGGAACGCATCGTGGACGAACGACTGGATCCGCGCGTCGTCGGTCATGTCCAGCGCGAAGCTCGTCAGCTTCGTCACGTAGCCGCCGAGCGCGTCGGTATTCGCCGGCTCGCCGAGCCACACGCCGAGCTTCTGCGCGGGATCGTGCTGGCGGATCTGCGCGGCGAGCGCGTCGGGGCCGAGGAATTTCTCGCGCACGAACACCGCGAGGTTGTCGGCGATCTTGTCCTTGTTCTTCGGAATGATTTCGGTATGGCGCGACACGAACGGGATCGGCACGCGGCGGAACAACGCGACGACCGCGAACCAGTCGGCGAGCGCACCGACCATCGCGGCTTCGGCCACCGCCTTGAAGCCGTCGACCCACGGGCCGCGCGGCAGCAGGATGGTGGCGACGAACACCGCGACGGCCGCCAGCAGCAGCCACAGCGCACGGCGCTTGCTTCGTTTCAGTTCGAGGGCTTTGTCTGGCGTCATGGAGGACGGGCGAATCGGCGATGCCGCTAATATCCCCGATTTCGCCGCAACCGACAAACCCGCCGCCGCGCCCGGCACGCCCGGCTCACCCAGCGCACACGCGCCGCGCGCGCCGCCGCTACATGAACGTCTTCAGATTGACCGCCGGATCGGCCAGCTTCGCCGGATCGGGCACCGCGCCCGCCGCGATCAACCGCCGCGACGCACCGATGTCGCGCCCGAGGTTCGCCGCGGCCACCGCGACGATCCTGCCGTCGTCGCCGAGCCCGAACACCGTGAACGGCCCGCTCGCGGGATCGCCGCGCACGACGGTCGTGCGTTCGCTGCCGAACAGCCCGAGCATCTGCAGGTTGCAATCGTACTGATCGGACCACAGCCACGGCAGTTCGGCATAGCGCTCGTCGGCGCCGAGCAGGTTCGCGGCCGCGACGGCCGGCTGGTTTTCGGCCACCTGCCACGATTCGATCCGTACGTGGCGCCCAAGCAGCGGATTGAAGTGCATCGTCACCTCGCCCGCCGCGAAGATCGCGGCATCGGCCGTGCGGCAGCCCGCGTCGACGCGTATCCCGTTGTCGACGTCGAGCCCGGCGGCCTGCGCCAGCTCGACGTTGGGCACGACGCCGATACCGACCACGACGATGTCGGCCGGCACGTCGCCGCGATCGGTCTCGACGACGGCGCCGCCGTCCGGCGCGCGGCGAATCGCGCGCGGCAGCGTCGCCATCCGGAAACGCACACCGCGCGCATCGTGCAATTGCCGCGCATACGCGCCGACGGCTTCCGGTAACGCACGCTGCAGCAGGCGCGCGGCCGGGTCGATCACCGTCACGTCGCAGCCGAGCTGGCGTGCGGCCGCCGCGACCTCGAGGCCGATGAAGCCGCCGCCGAGCACCGCCACGCGGCGTCCGGGCGCAAGTTGCGCACGCAACGCACGCGCATCCGCCACGGTACGCACGTAATGCGGCACGATACCTGCGTCGACCGGGCCGCCGAACGTCCGCACGCGCGAGCCCGTCGCGAGCACGAGCTTCGCGTACGGCAACGTCGCACCGTCGTCGAGCCGCACGCGCCGTGCGTCCCGCTCGATCGCTTCGACGCGCGCGCCGAGCCGCAGCTCGATGCGCTGCGCGTCGTACCACGCGGCATCGCGGATGAACGCACGCTGCTCGCCGCCGTCGCTCAGCAGCGCATCCTTCGACAGCGCCGGCCGGTCGTACGGCAACTCGCGCTCCGCGCCGATCATCACGATGCGCGCCGCGGCGTCGCGCTCGCGCAGCGCCTCGGCCGTGCGCCGCGCCGCATGGCCGGCGCCGACGATCACGAACGGATCAGCCGACATTGACTTCCACCTGTCCGTCGACGATCCGGATCGGATAGGTCCGCACCGGCTCGGTGATCGGCGCGCATTTCGGCGCGCCGGTGCGAATGTCGATCAGCCCCTGGTGCAGCGGGCATTCGACGCAGCCGTCCTCCACATAGCCTTCGGACAGCCGCGCATGCCCGTGCGTGCAGAGGTCGTGCATCGCGAACAGTTCGTCGCCGATCCGGAACACGGCGATCGGCTTCTGGCCGGCGACGCGCGCCGCCGGTTCGTCTTCGGAGAATTCGTCGAAAGCGCCGAGCGGATGCCACTCGGCCAGCGTTGCTTCGGTCATGTCGATTCCTTGCTTCTTCAGATCGGTCGGATCGGTCAGATCGGCGTCGCGAGCAGCGTCTGCACGCGCGACGTGTCGTAGATCACGCGCTTGGTCTTGTAGCGCAACCCCTCGGGCGTGCGCACGACCGTGTCGTAGTACTTGCCGGCCTGGTACACGTTCGATTCGCCGTTGCTGCGGGTCTGCACGACCACGTAGTTGCTCTCGGTGTCGATTTCGCCGTCGCGCTCGGCAACGATCGTCAGGCCCGACGTCATGTGCCGGTACGTATGCGCTTCGTAGATGTTCGCGTGCCGCAGCGACACCACGCGGTCGCGCAGCATCCGCTGGTTCGTGCAGTGCACGATCCCGACCGGCAGCCCGAGATCGGCGTTCTCCTTCGGCACGATTTCGTACGTGCAGTCCTCGGTGAACATTTCCGGCCAGTGTTCGAGCCGATCATTGTCGAGATGCCCGATGTAGCGGTTCTGGAGCATGTAAATCTCGAACCACGTCTTCATGTCTTCCGTCATTTTCTGCTCCTGCCTCAATAGCCCATCAGCTTCTGGTAGCCGACCCAGAACTTGCGGATCAGGCTCTCGGTGATCACCGTGTCCTGCTGGTCCGGATTGCCGCGCGACATCTCGATCACCGACGTCGCATCCGCGTCGCGCACCGTGCCGCGCTGCACGAGCTCGGTCGCTTCCGTGTCCTCCATCGAGATATAGCCGGCCGGCCCGACGAGGTTCGCCTGCTTGATGCGCAGCGCGCGCAGCTCGGGCGTGTCGTCCGTATAACCGAAGAAGTGGAAGATCAGCTCGAAGTTGTCCCGCCCCTTCGGCAGGATCTGGCGCGCGACCAGCGTGTTGTGGATCTGCTGGATCACGAGCTGCGGGAAGATCGGCTGGATATGGTTCGTGCAGTCCTCGTCGTATTCCGACACGAGATCGAGAATCGATTCGTCCTCCAGATGAAAGCCCTCGTCGAACGAACGGATGTTCTGCTGCTTGTATGCCGCCGACGTATCGTCGCCCGTCTTCGTCACCGTGATGATGCTGTGCAGCCCGTGGTTCGCGTCCGGAATCGAGCGCGCCTTCATCCCGACGCGGAAGATGTTGAAGGTCGTATGGAACAGGTGCAGCATGCTCGCGTGATACGGGTCCTTCACGTTCTCCATGTATAGCTTCCAGTTCGACTTCGAATACTGGCGCGTGCAGCCGAGATACTCGATCGGCTTGTGGAAGATCCGGTCGATCCACGGGCGCATCTGCTCGCCGAGATACTCGGGCAGCGGCGCGACCTCGTCGCTGAAGGTCGCGAACACGAGCCCGCGATAGCTGTCGACGCGCAGCTTGCGCAGCCCGTGCTGCTTCGGATCGAAGTCGCCCGGCATCCCGGTCATGCCCTTCTGGCCGCGCCGGAACGGCACGCCGAGCAGGTTGCCCTGGCTGTCGAAGCTCCACTGGTGATAAACGCACGTGTGCGAGCTCGCGTTGCCGCGCGACTTGCGGCACACCTGCGCGCCGCGGTGCGCGCAGCGGTTCACCCACGCGGACAGCGCGCCGTCCTCGGTGCGGGTGACGACCACCGGCGTATCGCCGACGAACGTGCTCTTGAAGTCGCCTGCGTTCGGGATTTCCGCTTCGAGCGCGACGAAATTCCACGTCGGCCCGCGAAAGATGCGTTCCTGCTCGCGTTCGTAGACCGCCTGCGAGCTGAACACCTTGTACGGCACGCGCGAGCCGTCGTCGTGCGGGAAGATCACGTCGGATGCGTCGCCGCGCGCGGCGAAAACGACGGGCGATTCTGTCTGCTCCATGTCAGACTCCTTGTCGATCCGTTGCGTTGAATGCATGGAGCCGATTTTTGAAACGCTAATATTCGGCGTCTATCCGGAAAGTGCGATTGCGGCGGCGCAATATCCACTTTCGGCGGATTTCTGCGCTAGCATGACGGCACACGCGACCGGCGCACGAGCGCGGCCCATTCGTCGGATCGAAGCGCGCGTCGTCCATACCAAGGCTGAGGCCCATGTCCCCAACGTCGTTCGAGCCGCTCGCGCTGCGTGCGCACCGGCTGTTCGAATCCCGCGATCTCGACGAGACGCGCGAGCGGATCTCGCGTGTGATGCAGCCGCACGCGCTGCTGCCGAACGGCCGCGTGCACGGTGCGTCGCACATGGATTTCGTCAGGCTGGGCGGCCTCGGGATCGGCACGATCGCGTTCGGCGACGCGATGCGCGTGCAGGTCGACGCCGTCGACGGCTACTACCTGCTGATGTTCTGCCTGTCCGGTCAGGCACAAGTGCGCGCGATGGGGCGGCAGCTCGGCGTCGACGGGCAGACCGGCGTGCTGTGCGCGCCCGGCGAGCGCTTCGACGCGATGCTGTCGGCCGATTGCGAGCAGTTCGTGCTGCGCATCGACGCGGCGACCGTCGGTTCGCTGACCGGCGATCCGCGCGCGACGCTCGACCCCGTGCTGCACATCAGCGACGCCGCGCTCGCCGCGTGGCGCCAGCAACTGATGCTCGTCGCGCGGTCGCCCGAGCTGCTCGAACGCGCGAACGCGAACCCGCGGGTCGCATCGCAGCTCGAGCATCTGCTGATCGACCTGCTGATCGAAGGTCACCCGCCGTCCGCGCTGCAGGCGTCGCATCGCGACCCAGCGCCGGGCTTCGTCCGGCGCGCGCAGGAATTCGTCGATGCGCACTATGCGCAGCCGCTGCAGCTCGCCGATATCGTCCAGGCCGCCAACGTGCCCGAACGAACGCTGCGCGACGCGTTCCTGCAATTCCGCGGCATGAGCCCGATGCAATACCTGCGCGCGACGCGGCTCGCGCACGCGCGCGAACTGCTGCGCGGCGCGGCGTCCGACCGGCGGATCGCCGATATCGCGCTCGATTGCGGATTTACACACCTCGGCCGGTTCGCCATGGCGTATCGGGAGAAGTTCGGCGAATCGCCGTCGGACACGCTCGACGGGAAGCGGTAGCCCGGACGCGCGGGCTTGCCGACCTTCCCGATCTGCCTGCCCTGCCCGGGCCGTCCGATCTCCCCGGCCTTCCCGGCCTTCCCGGCGTGCCCGACCCTCCGATGTGCCTGCCGCCTCGCCCGCAGTAGCCGCATGCCGATGCCCACCGACATCGCCGCGCAACGGACCCCGCACATGCGTCCGCTCGCCGCCGCCGGGCCGGACCGTTAGTTACAGTCGAGAGGCGGGCGGCTTCGCTATGCGGCCGGCACGATCATCTCCCGCGCAATCGCGCAGAACGCCGCCGTGGCAGCGCTTTCGCCGTGCAGCCGGCGGCTCATGATGATCGGCGACGTCGCGCCCGGCTCTGGCAGCCGCCGATAGACGACGCCCTTCACGCGCACGCCCTCCACGCTCTCCGGCACCAGCGACACGCCCACCTGGGCGGCGACGAGCCCGAGCGCCGTCTGCAGTTCGCGCACCTCGTGCACGGCCGCCGGCACGACCGCCCCGTCGCGCAGCGCCGACAACTGCTGATCGGCGAAGCTCGGCCGCGGCGTGCTCGGATAGACGATCATCGTCTCGTTCGCGAGATCCGCGAGCGTCAGCGGCCGGGCCGGATCGGCGAGCCGATGCCCGACCGGCAGCGCCGCGATCAGCTTCTCCTCGATCAGCGCCTCGCGCACCAGTTGGTCGTCGTCGAAGCGCAAGCGGCCGAACCCCACGTCGATCCGCCCGCCCTTCAGCGCGCCCAGTTGTTCGAGCGTGAACATCTCGATCAGCGACAGCTCGACGTCCGGCTGCGCCTCGCGAAACGCACGGATCACGTCCGGCAGCGCGCCGTACAGCGTCGACGGCACGAAACCGATCACGATCCGCTCCGACAGTTGCGCGAGCCGCCGCGTCAGCGGCCCGAGCTCGTCGGCCTGGTCGACCAGACGTTTCGCCTGGGCATAGAACACGCGCCCGGCATCGGTCAGTTTCAGCGGCCGCGCGCCGCGCTCGAACAGCGGCAACCCGATCTCGTCCTCGATCGCCTGGAGCTGGCGGCTCAGCGGCGGCTGCGTCATGTGCAGCCGCTCCGCGGCCCGCGTGATGTTCATTTCCTCGGCGACGGCGATGAAGTAACGGAGCTGACGCAATTCCATTTCATGCCTCAAAGGTATGGAAGTAGTCGGAAAGAGTGTTGGACGACGCGGGGCGGGAATTCCTACCATGTGCACCAACAGGAGGAATCGCATGATAGCAACCGCCGCCGCCATCGAGCGCATCGAGACGTTGCTGGTCGATGTACCGACGATCAGGCCCCACAAATTGTCGGTCGCCACGATGAATTGCCAGACGCTCGTATTGGTCCGAATTCGATGCACGGACGGTATCGAAGGCGTCGGCGAGGCGACGACCATCGGCGGCCTCGCCTATGGCGAGGAAAGCCCCGAAAGCATCAAGATCAACCTCGACGCCTATTTCGCGCCGCTGCTGCAAGGCATGGACGCGACGCGCCCCGGCGCCGCGATGGCGCGGGTGCGCAAGCTGTTTCAGGGCAACCGCTTCGCGAAGTGCGCGATCGAGACCGCGCTGTTCGACGCGCAGGCGCAGCGTCTGGGCGTGCCGCTGTCCGAGCTGTTTGGCGGGCGGCGGACCGATGCGGTCGATGTCGCATGGACGCTCGCGAGCGGCGACACGCAGCGCGACATCGCGGAAGCCGAAGCGATGCTCGAAGCCCGCCGCCATCGTGCGTTCAAGCTGAAGATCGGCGCGAACGCGGTCGCCGACGACGTGGCGCACGTCGTCGCGATCAAGCGCGCGCTCGGCGAGCGCGGCGACGTGCGGGTCGACGTGAACCAGGCCTGGAGCGAAACCGAGGCGATCTGGGCCGGCGCGCGGCTCGCCGACGCCGGCGTGAGCCTCGTCGAGCAGCCGATCGCCGCGACCAACCGTGCGGGGCTGAAACGCCTCACGCAGCTCGCGCAGGTGCCGATCATGGCCGACGAGGCGCTGCACGGCCCCGTCGACGCGTTCGCGCTCGCGCAGGATCGCGCGGCCGACGTGTTCGCGGTGAAGATCGCGCAATCGGGCGGCCTGCAGGGCGCGGCGAGCGTCGCGTCGATCGCCGCGGCGGCCGGCATCGAACTGTACGGCGGCACGATGCTCGAAGGCGCGGCCGGGACGATGGCGTCCGCGCAACTGTTCAGCACGTTCGACTCGCTGAAATGGGGCACCGAACTGTTCGGCCCGCTGCTGCTCACCGAGGAGATCCTCGTCGAGCCGCTGCGCTACCAGGACTTCAAGCTGCATCTGCCGGCAGCGCCCGGCCTCGGCCTCACCTTCGACTGGGCCCGCATCGAACGGATGCGGCGCGACGCCCGCTGATCCCCACACGACAACCGAAACCGGAGACACAGATGAACAAGCAAGCCATCGACGCACTGCTGAAGACCTTCGACGACGCCGCCGAGAAGCCCGGCAACCCGCGCGTGCGCGCGATCGTCAACCGGATCGTGAAGGACATCTGCTACACGATCGAGGACTTCGACGTGCAGCCGAGCGAATTCTGGACGGCCCTGAACTTCCTGAACGAAGCCGGCCGCGAATTCGGGCTGATCGCCGCGGGCCTCGGCCTCGAACGCTTCCTCGACGTGCGGATGGACGAAGCCGAGGAAAAGGCCGGCATCCACGGCGGCACGCCGCGCACGATCGAAGGGCCGCTGTATGTCGCCGGCGCGCCGGAATCGGTCGGCCATGCACGGCTCGACGACGGCACCGATCCGGGCCAGACGCTGATCATGCGCGGCCGGGTGCTCGGCCAGGACGGCGCACCGCTCGCGAACGCGCTGGTCGAGGTGTGGCATGCGAACCACCTGGGCAATTACTCGTACTTCGACCCGTCGCAGCCCGCGTTCAATCTGCGCCGCTCGATCCGCACCGATGCCGAAGGCCGTTACAGCTTCCGCAGCGTGCTGCCGGTCGGCTACAGCGTGCCGCCGGGCAGCAAGACCGAGCAACTGCTCGACCAGCTCGGCCGCCACGGCCATCGTCCGGCGCACATCCATTTTTTCGTTTCCGCGGACGGGTATCGTAAGCTGACGACGCAGATCAACATCGATGGCGATCCGCATCTGTGGGACGACTTCGCGTTCGCGACGCGCGATGGGCTGATCCCGCCGGTCAGGCAGGCGGAGGGCGCGGAAGGCAAGCCATACGGCGTCGACGGGCAGTTCGCGCTGATTGACTTCGATTTCTCGCTGCTCAAGGACAAGCAGGACGTGCCGGGGAGCGAAGTCGAGCGGCCCCGCGCGCAGGCGTGAGCGCCCGTCCCGTTCGACGAATCGACAACGTAAGGAGTGCAGGATGCTGTTTCATGTGGAAATGACCGTTCGCCTGCCGGCGGACATGGATCCGGTCAAGGCGGCGACGCTGAAGGCGGAAGAAAAGGCGATGTGCCAGCGGTTGATGAACGAAGGCGTGTGGCGGCATCTGTGGCGGATCGCCGGACAGTATGCGAACGTCAGTATCTTCGAAGTCGAAAGCGTGCAGCAACTGCACGACGTGCTGAGTCAGTTGCCGCTGTTTCCGTATATGGAGATGGAGGTGCGGGCGCTGTGCCGGCATCCTTCGTCGGTGCGGGAAGACGATCGGTAAGCAACGATGCAGCGCGACCGTGACCGACGGCCGCGAGATGCACGCCCCGGGCGGCCGGCGATGTCACGCAGGCCGCCCGGGGCGTTTTGCATTCGGCGACGGTGACCCGCATCGCCGCGCATCGACGTGCGCAGCTCCTGTCACGCGGCCAGATGCGCGGCGAACCCCACCGTCCCCGGCGCGATCTCCTCCTTCAGCGTCAGCGCCGGAATCTCGTAGTCGCCCGCGTTCTGGCGGCGGAACGGAATCGGCGGCGTGGTCCACAGATCGTCGAGACGCTGGCCGAGCGCCGTACACGTTTCGTCGAAGCGCGCGGCGTTCATCTTGCCCGTCCGATAGATCACGAACGGCGGCAGCACGTCGAACCCCGGGTAATACAGCACGCCGTGCTGGATCGGGAACAGCAAGTCGTCGATCGGTCCGTTGATGCCGCGCGGGCTGTAGTGCGGCTCCCATCCGCCCGTCGTGACGACGATCATCGCCCGCTTGCCGGCCAGCGAGCCTTCGCCGTAGCGATCGCCCCAGTGCGTATCGGAATGCTCGCCGACGCCGTACGCAAAGCCGTACGCATACACGCGCTCGAACCAGCCCTTCATGATCGCCGGCATCGAGAACCACCACAGCGGAAACTGCAGGATCACCGCGTCGGCCCACTTCAGCTTGTCCTGCTCCCGCGCGATGTCTTCGCTTTGCGTACCTGCCGCGAACGCGCGCTTCGAATCGAGCGACGGATCGAACCGCTCGTCATGCGTGCGATCGGTCACGTCATTCGCATCGAGTACCGCCTTCCAGTTCATCGCATACAGGTCGCTCACCTGCACCGCGTGACCGGCCGCTTCGAGATGGCCGACGGCGAAGTCGCGCAGCGCGCCGTTCAGCGACCGCGGTTCGGGATGGGCATACACGATCAGCACATTCATGCTCGTCACTCCGTGGATTGAATGACTGCAGGATGCCGCCTTCGACGGTATATTTGAAATGAATTTCGGATATTCCAGCTATAGCCATGAATAATCTCAGAAGGCTCGACCTGAACCTGCTCGTCACGCTGGACGTGCTGCTCGCCGAGCACAACGTCACGCGCGCGGCCGAGCGGCTGAACATGTCGCAGCCGTCGGTCAGCGTGCAGCTGCAGAAACTGCGCGACGTGTTCGGCGATCCGCTGCTGCTGCCGGGGCCGCGCGGGATGCGGCCGACCGCACGCGCGGAAGCGCTGCGCGAGCCGTTGCGCGACGCGCTCGAAGCGGTCGAGCGCACGGTGCTCCCGGCCGCGCCGTTCGATCCCGCGACCGCGACGAACACGTGGCGCGTGGCCGCGACCGACTACGGCGAATCGACGATCGTGCTGCCCGCGCTGCACACGCTGCGGTCGACCGCGCCCGGCACGCGGCTGGCCGTCATCGAGCTCGTACCGCCGCGCATCGAGCAGGATGCCGAACGAAACGGTGTCGACCTCGCGTTCCATACGACCGAAGGGTCGCCGCCCGGCATGCGGCGCCTGCCGCTGTTCGTCGAGCGCTACGTGCTGATCGGCCGTGCCGGCCACCCGAAGCTGAAGCGGCGCCCCACGCTCGCGCAGTTCGGCACGCTCGAGCACGTGATCGTGTCGCCCGACGGCGGCGGCTTTTTCGGCGTGACCGACGAAGCGCTCGCGAAAGTCGGCGCCGCACGGCGCGTCGTGCTGTCGGTACCGCACTTCCTGTTCGTGATGTCGGCCGTCGCGAGCACCGACCTCGTCGCGATGCTGCCCGAGCGGCTGGTGCGCGGCGTGCCCGCGCTGCGCGTGGTGGACGCACCGGTCGAGGTGCCCGGCTATGAAATGTCGATGCTGTGGCACGAGCGCATGCATCGCGATCCGGCGCATCGATGGCTGCGGGAAACGATCGCGGCGGCGGTGTAGATCGTTCGCCCGATCGACGCGATTCGCCGCGTCGATCGCCGACGCACGGAATCCTGCATTCGGGACTTGAAACCGCATCGAACACTGTATATATTTACAGTGCTTTTGCACCATTTGACCCGAATTCCGTCATCCACAGACGAACGGACTTTTGTGAGGCGACCATGTTCCAGGCTTCCGCATTCGATCCCGAGCAACCCGGCTTCAATCCCGTCCACTTCGAGCGCGCCGCGCAGCGAGCGGTCGTCGATCTGCAGCGTGTCGTCGGCGGCCCCGCGCAGCGGGCGCTCGGCCTGCGCCGCCGCACCCACCCGGCGGCCGTGCGCACGATGAGCTGGCAGGCGCTGCTGAACGTCGAAGAGCTGGCGTTCTCGAATCCCGGTTTCCTGAACCGCAACGATCCGGCCGTCGTCGACGCGTTCATCCGGCTGCGCGACAGCCGGCTGGTCGCCGCGGACGTCGAGGAGCCGGTCGACTGGCGCCGCGACGACGACGATCTGCCGGCCGTCTATCTGATCGTCAAGGCGATGCTCGAAGCGGAAGAGGAAGAGCGGGCCGAAGCGGCCTGAGCCGCGCCGGCGATCGCGGCCACCGTCGGCCGAGTTCGCGTCGCCGCCTTGCGCGGCCGTGCGGTCGGCACTGCGGCTCGCCGCAGTTCCGCACCGGCGAATCGGCGCATCGGGCGGCAAGCCGCGAACCGTCGCGCAGGCTGATCGTCGCCATGCGACGTACGCCGGAGCGACCGTCGCAGTGGCAACCCGTTACAGCCGCGCCGCCAGCCGCGCGCCCTGATCGATCGCGCGCTTCGCGTCGAGTTCGGCCGCCAGTTCCGCGCCGCCGATCAGGTGCACCGAGCGCCCGGCGGCCTGCAACGGCGCGAGCAACGCACGTTGCGGCTCCTGCCCCGTGCAGAGCACGATCGTGTCGGCTTCGATCAGTTCGTGATCGGTGCGCTGCTCGCCGTACGACACATGCAGCCCGCGCGCATCGATCAGCTCGTAGTTCACGCCGCCGATCATCTTCACCTGCTTCATCTTCAGCGTCGCACGGTGAATCCAGCCGGTCGTCTTGCCGAGCCCCTTGCCGAGCGGGGCGGCCTTGCGCTGCAGCAGCGTCACTTCACGCGCCGGCGCCGACGCCTGTGCCCGCGTCACGCCGCCGCGCGTCGCGGCCGGGTCGGTCACGCCCCACTCCGCTTTCCATTCGTCGAGATCGAGCGTCGGCGACTCGCCGTCCTGCACCAGATATTCGGCGACATCGAAGCCGATCCCGCCCGCGCCCACCACCGCGACCCGCCGGCCCACCGGCTGCCTGCCCGCGAGCACGTCGATATAGCTGAGCACGTTCGGCCCGTCCTGCCCCGGAATCTTCGGGTCGCGCGGCGCGACGCCGGTCGCCAGCACGATCTCGTCGTAGCCGCCCGCGATCAGGTCGCTCGCGTCGACGCGGCGGTTCAGGTGCAGCTTCACGCCGGTCAGTTCGACCTGCCGGCCGAAGTAGCGCAGCGCTTCATGAAACTCTTCCTTGCCCGGAATCCGCTTCGCCATGTTGAACTGGCCGCCGATCTCGGCCGCGCCGTCGAACAGGTCGACCCGATGGCCGCGCTGCGCGAGCACCGTCGAGCAGGCGAGCCCGGCCGGCCCCGCGCCGACCACCGCGATCCGCTTCGGCTGCGGCGCGGGCGTGTATTTCAGCTCGGTCTCGTGGCACGCGCGCGGGTTCAGCAGGCACGATGCGATCTGGTTCTTGAACGCGTGATCGAGGCATGCCTGATTGCAGCCGATGCAGGTATTGATCTCGTCGGCGCGGCCCTGCGCGGCCTTGACGACGAACTCGGCATCCGCAAGCAGCGGGCGCGCCATCGACACCATGTCCGCGCAGCCGTCCGCGAGAACCTGCTCGGCCACTTCGGGCCGGTTGATCCGGTTGGTCGTCACGAGCGGAATGCCGACCTCGCCCTTCATCTTCTTCGTCACCCATGCGAACGCGCCGCGCGGCACCGACGTCGCGATCGTCGGCACGCGCGCCTCGTGCCAGCCGATCCCCGTGTTGATGATGGTCGCGCCCGCGCGCTCGACCGCCTTCGCGAGCTGCACGGTTTCGCTCCAGTCGCTGCCGTCCGGAATCAGGTCGAGCATCGACAGCCGGTAGATCAGGATGAAATCGCGGCCGACCGCTTCGCGCGTGCGCTCGACGATCTCGATCGGCAGGCGCATGCGGTTCTCGTACGAACCGCCCCACCGGTCGGTGCGCTTGTTCGTGTGCATCGAGATGAACTGGTTGATCAGGTAGCCCTCGGAGCCCATGATCTCGACGCCGTCGTAACCGGCTTCGCGTGCCAGCGTCGCGCAGCGCACGAACGCGCGGATCTGCCGCTCGACGCCGCGCGCGCTCAGCTCGTGCGGCGCGAACGGCGAGATCGGCGATTTGATCTTCGACGGTGCGACCGCGAACGGGTGATAACCGTAGCGACCCGTATGCAGGATCTGCAGCGCGATCTTGCCGTCCTCCGCATGCACGGCACCGGTGATCTCGCGATGCCGGCGCGCGGCGGCCGACGTCGTCAGCATGCCGCCGAACGGCTTGGTCCAGCCGGCCACGTTCGGCGCGAAGCCGCCTGTCACGATCAGGCCGACTCCGCCGCGCGCACGCTCGGCGAAATATTCGGCGAGGCGCGGCAGCGTCTTGCGGCTGTCCTCGAGGCCCGTATGCATCGAGCCCATCAGCACGCGATTCTTCAGCGTCGTGAAGCCGAGATCGAGCGGTGCGAGCAGATGGGGAAAGGGAGTCGTCATGATGATCCGGCCAATAAGCGATGCCTGCCATCGTAGGCGCGCGCCGTCTTGAACGTGAGGGGCCAAACAGCCATAATGCTTGTCATTTCCGGCCAAATCGACATGACTTCCCCGTCTCGCAAGGATCGCCTCGGGCTGCGCCGGCCGACGATTCCGGTCGCCTATACGCGCCTGCTGCTGCAGGCGCTGACCGCACGCGGCGTCGACCTGGCCGCCGTGCGTGCGGGCACGGGCCTGCGCGACGCGGTGCTGGCCGAACCGGACGCACGCGTCGCGCCGTCGCAATGGGGGCGGCTAGTGCTCAACGCGATCCAAATCGGCGGCGATCCCGGCATCGGGCTCGCATTCGGGCTGCTGCTGAAGCCGACCGTGCACGGCTTTCTCGGCTACGCGACGCTGACCGCGCGGGACATCCGCGAAGCGCTGTCGGTCACGCAGCGCTACTTCCGGATGCGCAATCGCCAATACCGGCTGACCTATGCGGAAGACGAACGCGGCGCCACGCTCGAACTGCACGGCGTGCAGGCGAACCCCGTGCTGCAGCATCACGTGATGTTCGAATTCGTGCTCACGGGGCTCGCGCAGAATATCTCGCAGTGGTCGGGGCGCGCGTCACCGCCGATCCGGCTGCAATTCGCGTGGCCGGAGCCCGCATATTTCGCGCGCTATCGCGATACGCTGCCGCCGGTGGCATTCGGCTGCGCGGCCAATGCGCTGTGGATCGCACGCGACGCGCTCGACTGGCCGCTGCCGCTCGCCGACGAAGTCGCGCACCGGCAGGCGCTCGTGCAGGTCGAGCGAGAGTATGCGCAGGTGCGGCAGGAGGAAGGCGATCTGGTCGGGCGCGTGCGGGCGGAACTGGCGCGCGCGGCCGGCGATTATCCGGGGCCGGACACGCTCGCCGACGCGCTGCTCGTGTCGACGCGCACGCTGCGGCGCCGGCTCGAGGAAGCCGGATCGAGCTATCGGCAATTGCTCGACGAAGCACGGTTTCGCGACGCCAAGCAGTTGCTCGCCGCGTCGGATCTCGACCTGAAGACGATCGCCGAACGGCTGCAATTCACCGACCCGGCGAATTTCACGCGCGCGTTCCGGCGTTGGGCCGGGCAGACGCCGAGCGCGTATCGGGAGGCGGCGGGGGTGGCACGCGACTGATGCGAAACACGCGCGCAGCGCGTCAGCGGCCGATATGAATCCGCGCGCCGCCGTCCCCCTCGCCCGCTTCGATCCGCACGTCGCCCGTAGCGGCGGCGATCGCGTCGTACACATCGTCGCTCACGCACACCACCGGCACCGCGATCGCATACAGCTCGGCGGCCACGATCGCGCCGATCGAGATGATCAGGTCGCGCTCCTTCAGCACGATCGCAACCGGCCCCGTGCCGTTGCGCACCGCTTCCGCGAGCACGCTGCTGCTCGAGCTCGAGCCCTTCGCGTGCGGCATCACCATCACCTTGCCCGCCACGCTCGCGCCGGCCTGCGGATGCCCGCGATCGACGATCCTGCCCGCGCCCGAGTCGTAGCCGCCCCAGAAGCTCAGCGGCTTGTCGAGAACGAACGGGCGCGCACACGCGCTGCCCGGCACGAGCGTGTCGCCCGTCAAGAATTGTCCCGTCGCTTCAGTCATCGAATCGCACCTTGCCTTCGTATGCGGACCGCACGCATTCGCGCATGCTGCCGTACGCGACCGTCACGCCGATGTTCGCGGGCGCATACGACGCCCATTTCCCCGAGTTGGTCATCACCAGCCCCGACAACCGCTTCATCACCGGCGTGATGTACGTGCAGGTATCGACAACGATCTGGACACCGCGCGCGGCAAATTTCTCCGCGAGACCGGCTTGCTCCAGCTCCCACAAAATGAAGCGGCTCGTGTTCACGTAGAAATCGCAGGCCGGCTGGCCGTCGAACGCGTCGAGCAACGTGTCGAGCGTGCGGAATTCGGCCAGCGAAAAATGCGGCGTACCGAGCGCGACCGCGACGAGCGCGTCGCCGGCCGCGCCGTGATTCAGCGTGCGGCGAATCTCGTCGAGATCGGCCATCGTGATGTCGATCGTGCGTTGCGCCGCCTGCCCGTGCAACGCGGCATCGAGCGTCGGCGCTTCGGGCGTCACGCCGACCGCATGGAACAGCGCGACGGCACCGCTCGACGCGGCGGCCGCGCCGAGCGCCTTGAGCTCGTCCTCGGTGGTGTCCGCCGGCAGCCCGACGATCGCCGGCACGACGGCGCCCGCGAACTTGCCGACCGCCAAACCGAGCGCGGCGAAATAGATGTCGCGCGACGGCAGGCGGCTGAAGTCCGGCGCATTGAACACGATCCGCGCGGCGCGGTTCGCGTCGACATGCAGCCCCGCATACGGCGCACGCCCGGTGATCGCGGCGGCCAGGTCGAGAAAATCGCCGTAGCGGCTCGTGCGCGCGCCGAGCACCGAGTTCGCGAACACGATCGCATTCGATTCGGCCCACGCGATCTGCTCGCCCATCGCGGGGCGATTCTTCAGTTGATACGGCGCACACGTGAAGCTCGATTCGCAGCCGAGCAGCACATGCGCGTCCATCAGGCGCTGCGCATCGCGCTGGATCGTGCGGTCGCCGTGGTACAGCTCGGGATGGATCAGGTCGAGCGACCCGACGTTCAGCGTGGTCGGCACCGCAACCTTCGCGCCCGTCTCGACGAAATAGTCGACGAAGTCGAGGCTCGCCTGGCCGTGATACAGACAGCCGTCGATGTGGGCGGACGTAATGTCGATCAGGTGCGGCGCGGACACCACGTGCGCCGTACGCGCAACGATTCGCATCGCGCGGGCGACGCCGTCGCCGAAATCCCCGCGCAACATCGCGTCGTCGCGGTCACTCAACTGCAGCATCGACTGCTCCTCTGACTCGTGCCGGCGGCGCCGGCCCTGAAATGGGTCAGAGGACTCTACAACTGGAAACAAAAACTGTCCAGATCACTCGAAAACCGGACACCATTAAAACCAATCTTCACAACCAAACGCTTCCTGCCGTACCAATGGCTCGGTTTTCGCACCAGTCGATCGCCACAGCGAGCCGCCAGCCGCGCCTAGCGTTCCGCCGTCAGGCTGAACAACTCGTTGCGCAACGCCTTCGCGCGATCGCGGCCGAACTGCGCGTCGAATTCGTCCTGAGCGGCCTGCCACGCGATTTTCGCTCGTGCGAACGTGCGCTCGC
The DNA here is from genome assembly GCF_001524725.1 of Burkholderia sp. MSMB1072. Lineage (NCBI taxonomy): Bacteria > Pseudomonadati > Pseudomonadota > Betaproteobacteria > Burkholderiales > Burkholderiaceae > Burkholderia > Burkholderia sp. MSMB1072. The sequence goes on along the minus strand of NZ_LOYC01000047.1, from coordinate 23,111 downwards.
CGAGCTTCGTGAGATGGAGCGCATGGGCACGCGCATCGTGCTCGGACGCAGCCGTCGCGACGAAGCCGTCGCGTTGCAACGGCTTCAGCGCACGCAGCAAGGTCGTGCGGTCCATCACGAGCGTATCGGCGAGTTCGCTCATTACCAGGCCGGGCCGGTGCGTGAGGTTCGCCATGATCGAGAACTGCGCGGGCGTGACGCCAACCGGGGCCAGATGGCGCTCGTACAGTTGCGTGACGAAGCGCGCCGCCTGGCGCAGCGCGAGGCAGTTGCAGGTCTGAGCAATCGAGGTGTCGTTCATGTTTCGCAATCTATATGTGCATATGCATAAAGTCAATGTACACTCCGTCGTAACACTGGCCGGCGGCCGGCCATCGCGTCAAGGAGACGGACATGGACTACATCGACAAGCTGCGGATCTTCCGGTCGGTGGTGGAAATGCGCAGCTTCACGCGCGCCGCGGACATGCACGGCCTTGCGCGGCCGGTCGTGTCGCGTGCGGTCGCGGATCTGGAGGCGCGCTTCGGCAGCCGGCTGCTGCACCGGACCACGCGCCAGGTGTCGCTGACCGAAACGGCCGAGCGGATCTACGAGCGTTGCGCGGCCGTACTCGACGAGCTCGATGCCCTCGAAGCGCAAGCGCAGACGCACACGCGCGAGCCCGAGGGGTTACTGCGCCTCGTCGCGCATACGACGGCCGCGCTGAACCGCCTCGTGCCGCTGATCGCCGGCTTCAAGACCGCGCATCCGAACGTGCGCCTCGACGTCACGCTGACCGAGCGCCCGGTCGATCTGGTCGGCGAAGGCTACGACATCGGCATCGTCGTGCCGTACATGCTGACGAGCGAATCGACCGTCGTGCGGCTGATCGAGCGCATTCCGGTCGTGATCGTCGCGACGCCTGCGTATCTGCACGCGCATGCGCGCCCCGAGACGCCGGCCGACCTCGCCCTTCATCCGTTCGTGCCGATCTCGCCGTCGCTGCGCCGCCCCGCGCTGTCGTTCCGCGTCGACGGCGACACGCTCACCGTGCCGTTCCGTTTCGACATCTCGTCGAACAGCCCCGTGTTCAACCGCGAAATGGTGATGCACGACTTCGGTATCGGCATCGTCCCGAAAACGCTCGTCGAAGCCGAACTCGCGTCGGGCGCGCTCGTGCAGTTGCTGGAAGGCGCCGATCTCGTCGATGCGTTCGTCGACATCAAGCTCGCCTACGCGAATCGCGCGCTGCTGCCCGCGAAGGTGAAGGCGTTCATCGACTACACGGCCGCGTATTGCGACCGCGAAGGCTGGAGCGTGCCCGCGGCGGCTTGACCCGGCGCGCGAACGCGCGTTGCCGGCGCCGATTGGTACAGCCACGACACCAATCTGATCCCGCCGCGCCGCTCGCTTCGCGCCGTCCCGCCACCTAACATGTGCACATGCACAAGACCACGCTCACCGACGACGATTGCTTCGCAGTCCGGCAAGCCGCCCGGCGGATCTCGCAGTTCTACGAGCGTTACCTGTCGCGGGCGGGCGTCACGCCGTCGCAGTACAGCATCCTCGCGCTGCTGCGCGACCGGCCCAGCCTGACGATGGCGACGTTGTCGAACGTGCTGGTGATCGAACGCACCGCGCTGCTGCGCGCGCTCAAGCCGCTCGTCGGCGCGGCGCTGGTGACGGGGCGCATCGAGCCGCCCTGCCGTGGCCAGACGTTCGCGCTGACCGCGGACGGCGAAACGAAGGTGGCCGATGCGCACGTGCACTGGCTCGCCGCACAGGAAGCGTTCGAGCGGTGCTTCGGGCCGACGCAGGCGGCCCGCCTGAGAGACGAATTGTTCCGGATCACGCACAACCTGCCGGAACGCTGACCCCTTCCCCGATCGACGTCGTGCCGTCGATCGCTTTGAAAAGTGCATATACATAGGTGAATCGATGGATACGACCCAAGCCGCTGCCTCGTCGCGCGAAGCAGCCACAACCGAGCGGCCGGCGAAGCAGCAACGCCGCGTGCCGTGGATGCGCATCGCAGTGGGCGCCGTCGTCGTCGTGGTCGCGGCCGCCGTGCTCGACTGGCTGTTCGTGCTGCGCTTTCAGGAAAGCACCGACGACGCGTATGTCGGCGGCGACGTGACGGTGCTCGCGCCGAAGGTCAACGGCTTCGTCGACAAGATCCTCGTGACCGACAACCAGCGCGTGAAGGCCGGCGACGTGCTCGTGCAACTCGATGCACGCGACTACGACGCGAAGCTCGCGCAGGCCGGCGCCGAAGTCGACAGCGCGCGCGCCGCCGTGACCGAACTCGAGGCGAAGCAGCAACTGCAATACGCGGTGATCGGCCAGCACGCGGCGGACAAGAACGCGTCGTCGGCCGAACTGACGCGCGCCGCGTCGGACCGCGTGCGCTATCGCGAACTCGTGAAGTCGGACGCCGTATCGAACCAGATCGTCGAACGCGCGGATGCCGATTACTCGAAGGCCGGCGCGGCCGTCGAGCGCAGCGACGCCGCGCTGCTCGCCTCGAAGCGGCAGCTCGACGTGCTCGGCGCGCAACTCGCCGATGCGCGCGCCCGCGTGAACACCGCGCTCGCCGCGCAGCGCGTCGCGGCGCTCAACGTCGAATACACGACGATCCGCTCGCCGGTCGACGGCTACGTCGGCAACCGCACGGGCCGCGTCGGGATGCTCGCGAACGTCGGCGTGCCGCTGTTGACCGTCGTGCCCGCGTCCGGCCTGTGGATCGACGCGAACTTCAAGGAAGACCAGTTGCGCAAGATGCGCGCGGGCGATCGCGTCGACGTCGCGCTCGATGCGTCGAGCACGCGCCTGCACGGCCGCGTCGACAGCCTGGCGCCCGCGACCGGCGCGACCTTCAGCGTACTGCCGCCCGAGAACGCGACCGGCAACTTCACGAAGATCGTCCAGCGCGTGCCCGTCCGCGTGCATCTCGATCCGCAGCCCGGCATCGAGCAAGTGCTGCGCCCCGGCTTGTCCGCGGTCGTGACCGTGCATACCGACCACAAGCACTAAGCGGGAGCCGACGATGACCACCGCGTTTTCCGGCGACCCCGCGTCGCAACCGACGAAGCAGCGCGTGTTCGCGTTCGCGCTGATGTGCGTCGGCTTCTTCATGGCGACCCTCGACATCCAGATCGTCGCGTCGTCGCTGCGCGACATCGGCGGCGGGCTGTCCGCGAGCCAGGACGAATTGTCGTGGGTGCAGACCGCGTACCTGATCGCCGAGATCATCGTGATCCCGATGTCGGGCTGGCTGTCGAAGGTGATGTCGACGCGCTGGCTGTTCGTCGCATCGGCCGTCGGTTTCACGATCACCAGCATGCTGTGCGGGCTCGCGTGGGACATCGACTCGATGATCCTGTTCCGCGGGATGCAGGGCGCGCTCGGCGCCGCGATGATCCCGACCGTGTTCACCACCGCGTTCGTGCTGTTCCCCGGCAAGCAGCGACTGATCGCGTCGACGACCATCGGCGCGCTCGCGTCGCTCGCGCCGGCGATCGGCCCGGTGATCGGCGGCTGGATCACCGACCAATGGTCGTGGCACTGGCTGTTCTACCTGAACCTCGTGCCGGGCATCGCGGTGGCCGCGCTCGTACCGCGCTACGTGCATATCGACGAGCCCGACCTCACCCTGATCAAGCGCGGCGACTATCTCGGCATCGCGCTGATGTCCGGCTTCCTCGGCTGCCTCGAATACGTACTCGAAGAAGGCCCGCGCAAGAACTGGTTCGGCGACGACGCGATCGTCATCTGCGCGTGGATCTCCGGCATCTGCGGCTTCCTGTTCATCGTGCACGCACTGACCGCCGACGATCCGATCGTCGACCTGCGCGCGCTCGCCGTGCGCAACTTCGGGATCGGCAGCCTGCTGTCGTTCGTGACCGGAATCGGGATCTTCGTGACCGTGTTCCTGACGCCGCTGTTCCTCGCGCAGGTGCGTGCGTTCAGCTCGCTGCAGATCGGCATCGCGCTGCTGTCGGTCGGCGCGTTCCAGTTGATCGCGCTGTGCGCGTATGCGTTCGCCGCGCGCTACTTCAGCATGCGTGCGCTGCTCGTGTTCGGGTTGATCTGCTTCGGCCTCGGCTGCTACCTGTACACGCCGATCACGCACGACTGGGGCTGGCGGGAATTGCTGCTGCCGCAGGCGCTGCGCGGCATCGGCCAGCAGTTCAGCGTGCCGCCGATCGTGACGATGGCGCTCGGCTCGCTGCCGCAGTCTCGACTGAAATCGGCGAGCGGGTTGTTCAACCTGATGCGCAACCTCGGCGGCGCGATCGGCATCGCGGTGAGCGCGACGATGCTCAACGACCGGCTGAATTTTCATTACCTGCGGCTGAACGAGCACGTGAGCGCCGGCGAACCGCAGGTCGCATCGCTGCTCGATCGCCAGGCCGCGTACTGGGGATCGGTGGCCGGCAATACGTTGAATACCGCGCAGGCCGGCCTCGCGAACCTGCATCGGCTGATCTATCGCGAAGCACTGACGCTCACCTATGCGGATGCGTACTACGCACTGTCGCTGTGCTTCGTCGTCGCGCTGCTTGCCGTCGTGTTTTCAAAACCCATTACGTTGAATACGCCGCCGCCGGACGCGCACTGAGGCCAAAGGATCATCATGAAGAAGCTACTCGTCGCGCTGGCCATCAGCGCATTCGCCGCAGGGTGTGCGGTGCAGCCCGCGCAACATCCGGCGTTGAACGAATCGGTTCGGACGCTCGCGCCCACCGCATGGGATACCGACGTGCCGCGCGCGGACATCGACGCCGCCGCTTGGTGGGCGCAATTCCACGACCCCGTGCTCGACCGGTTGATCGCGACCGTGCTCGACGGCAACCTCGATCTGCAAGCCGCCGCCGAACGCGTGAAGCAGGCGCAGGCGCTGACCGTGCAGAAGCGCGCGGCGCTGCTGCCCGAACTCGACGCGACCGCCCATGCGGCCGACGCGCGGCAGAACACACCGCCCCCGCTCGGCTATGTGCGGCAGGCGGGTGCGGGGCTCGCACTGAGCTGGTCGCCCGACGTGTTCGGCGGCGAACGGCTCGATTTGCTGGCCGCTCGAGCGGAGCTGGTCGGGCAGAAGCATGCAGAAGATGCGATGCGGCTCGCGCTCGCGGCCGATGCGGCATCCGCGTATGTCGATCTGCGCTGGGCGCAGCAGGAATTGAAAATCCTGCAGGACAACGCGAGGATTCGGCAGCATGCGCTCGAACTCACGCGCAAGCGACAGGCGTTCGGACTGTCGACGGAACTCGACGTGACCCGTGCGCAGAACCAGCTCGATGCGCTCGAAGCCAGGATTCCGCCGACGCAGGCGCAGATATCGCATCAGCTCAATCTGATCGCCGTGTATTCGGGGCGGACGCCGGAATCGGTCGATCGGCTCGTGCTGGCGCAGGCCGGGGAGATTCCGGCGCCACCGGTCGGTGTGCCGGGGACGTTGCCTTCGCAAGCGTTGTTGCGGCGGCCCGATGTGCTGACTGCCTACGCTCAAGTCGAGCGGCGTGCGGCACAAGTGGGCGTGGCGAAGGCCGAGCGCTATCCGAAGTTTTCGTTGAACCTGACGGACGGCATTCTGGCGGCTTCGTATCTCGGGTTGCCGACGTTGACCGATAACCTCTTCAGCGCGGCGCTGAGTGCGACGAGCCCGATCTTCAACGCGGGACGGATTACCGCCGATATCTCGCAGAGCGAAAGCCGGATGCGCGAGTCGGAACTCGGATTACGGCAGACGATGCTGCAAGCGTTGCGGGAAGTCGAGGATGCGCGCGCGAATCTCGTCAGTTCCGACGAGGCGACGCGGAGGCTGGGTAGCGCATTGGCGGCTTCCGATAAAGCGCTTGGGTTGGCGAATCAGCTTTACAAGGGCGGTGCGACGGATTTTCTGGACGTGCTGTCGGCGCAGGAGGTCTATCTGCGCGATTCGGATTCGCTCAATCAGGTCAAGCGCGAGCATGCGCTCGCAGCAGTTGCGTTGTATCGGTCGCTTGGGGGTGGGTGGAGCAGGAATGAGGGGGCGGGTGGGACGGAGGTGGAGGCGGTCGCGAAGAACTGAAGCCGATGCCTGATACGGATGCTGGCCGCGGATGACCCGCACAGCTCGACGAGCTAGTATGCTGAAGCAGCCACCCAGCGCGCACGACAAGCTCGAATGCCGGCAAGTTCCGAGAGGATGTTCACCTAATGTGCTCGCTTGACGACAGACAACCGGACCCTCCGAGACCCAGAGGGCTGCTACCAAGGCGATAACGGCAGTCCTCGCCGCGACTGTCTGGTCAAGCGACACTGGACATCCGCACCATCAACCAACGAAATCCAAGGGAAGTTACGCTCGTCCCGATTTCTATGCCTCCGTGTACGAGGTCGACTGCGACGCTATGAGTTTTGGAGACGGTACGCACTTGCAGATGCAAAGGTCATCGCTTAGAGCGGCCTGGCGCCCATCAGGACCAGTCATCGAGTGGCGTGGACCATCGCATTTGATCACCCCGACTGAGCCACAGGCGGGGCACATGACCGGATCGTTTTCGTAGGCCTGCTCTCGACCATTCAGGAGGTCGCCAGAGTCTCCCCCCTGCACGACACCGCCCGTAGTCGTGGTATCTCCCTTGACGATATCGAAGCGTTTCATGGTCGAGTCCTGATCACTTCGGACCGCGATAGTGGAAGCTCGCAAGGATCGAATCCCACGCTTGCATGGCCTCTGCCTGGTTGACGGGAGACGTTGCCTCTGAGGGGGGCGTGCCATCGTCGGGCGCCGCGCCGAAAAGCAGTTGGATAGTCAGGTTTGGCTTCGACAGATCGCCTGGAACACCGGGAGAAAGCAAATAGAAGTGATAGGCGTGGATGCCGTCGCCCTGGATATGCACGGCGAACTCAGCGGCTTTCATACCGGCAAAGTCGCGAGTTCCTTTGCGAAGTACATCCACATTTCCTGCGTATTGTTTGAGAGTGGCGTCGTCTTTCGATAGCCGATCCAGGGTCGTATTTTTCCGATCTCCTTCGGCAGATTCCCGCATTGTCACAATAAGGTTCGATGGACGCCCGTGGACCAGGCGCGCAGCGATCGAGGCGTCGAACCCGGGCAACGGCTTCCCACTGATCGCTCCGCCTCGGAAACAGAAGGCGCCATCGGACGGAACGTCCCAATCCGACCTCGGTTTGATGTTCTTCAGAATTTCGGAGGCGTTCGAGATTGCCGATTGATCGTAGGTCGCACCGAATCGATTCTTCAAGACGAACAACGTGTCGTTCGCTTCAGCATAGCCCTCAACGTCATAGACGAGATCCTCAGGCCTGTCGTCGTAACGACCGTAGATAAAGAGCCGGGAAGCTGCACTCGGCTCGACGGTCTGATGTAGCCACGGCGTCTTCGTCGGCGCGAATGCCTTGTGCGGATCTTCACGCATTAGCGTGCGCAGTTCCTGTTCCCGCTTGCTGACGCGACTGTCAAACTCAGACTTGCTAACGTTGGAGACGGGCTCAATGGTATAGCCCATGTACTTGTAGTCCTGGACGTACACGTCGGCCGTGCGGGGAAGATCGACCGCAAATCGACCAATACACCAAGGACGAGTGTCGATCATAACCGGTTGAGACATAGAGGACTCCGATGGTTTCTGCGGTGTACAGGCGACCGCGCCAAGCGTTGCGATCGCCAGCGGAAGAATGCTGCGATGAATTCGACGGATCAAATTTCCCATGCTCACGTTTGTATCGACTTCACGATCTTCACTACACTGTATAAGGTCGCCCACCGAGCCCAAGGATGGCCGAAACAGCCTTGATGGTCGAAACCACGCTGCTCGAAGGCGACTTGCACACCCTCTGCGACACCCCCTGGTATGCCCGGCTTGAGGCCGCGGGCAACTGCTTCACCCGACCATGACGGGACAGTCCCGTCGCCAGGAATGAAGCCGTGCGCTAGAGCATCACGGTCATCTTTGGACTTCTTCATCGCGGTCAGCGTCACCGCCGTATCCTTCACCGAGATACGAATCGTACCAACGCCGTCGTCGCTCAAGAGCTTTGCGTTGATCACATCTGCCTCGGTGACACCTTGGGGAAAGTCACCTTGCCAGATCACGTTACCAAACGTCCGAAGCGTATAGGCGTCTTCGCTGCGTTCGACTCTCTTCGGAAGGTGAACCGTCATCCCGGTCCGGGCGTCCTTGAACGCTTCCTTCTGGTTCTGGTCCAGTATTCCGTTTCCATAGAACGCGTACGTGTTCCTATGGTACCTGTTGACCAGCTTCGTTTGTCGCTTAACGACTTCCACCATCGTAGACCTGAATTCCTGGGCGACAGAGATTCCAGGGGAGTTAGTTTTCAACCGCTCTTGCGTGATGCCGGCAGGATCGAGGACGGAGGGCGATTGATCGGGGACCAATGAATACCAGTTCGTCGTGCTGTAGAGCGAGATTGTGTCCCCCGGCCGCGGTAGCGACATCACGGTTTGGCGCTTCATATTCTGGAAGATCCACCACGGCTCGGACCCGTGATAATCAGGCATCGGCAGCAATTCCAGTGGTCCCTGAGCGTTGGCGGTAATTGCCAGGAACTCGTGGGCGCTAAATCCGGCTAGGAGCTTGTTCGCCAAGGCATCTTCACCCTGTCCGCCCGCGCGAAACCGGCGCGCGGCAAGTGGCGCCCCGGTCGCAGGCTGCGCACCGTGGATAACGCCGTGCATCAAGCCATCGTTATTCGCAAGAACGCACGCCATCCGTGCAACCAGACCACCCATGGAGTGGGTGATGATGATTGCTTTCGTCACTTTATTCTCCGCGCAGATCTCCTTGATCCCCATCAGCCGCTGCTTTTTCCCGTTCTTCGGGTTGGCGCAGTCAACGCCGTTGACGACATCGGACGCTGATTTTTCGTTTGACTGGAGCCAGTTGTAACCAATGGCGTAGACCGGATAGCGGTATTTAGCAAATTTCTTGAACTTTTCCGAGTCGGCTGTGATGATGTCCGCCGCTGCTCCAAAGGCACCGTATGCTTTTGGGTCGGTGCCAAGTAGCGGTTGAACAGCGAAATCTTGACCATTCTTATCTGGTGCAACCCAATAGCCGGAGATTTGGCCGTTGTAATACGGGTGATTTAGCTGTTTTTCGAGCCACGCAAGTGATGAGTGGTAGCTGTCCATATGGACGCTGCCCCAACCACGTCGACGTGCCTCATCGTTTCCTATGTCACATCCATTGGCATTCACACGCCCCCTTGGGGAGACAACCGCCTCGGTGGGATCGTAGTTCTTCTGCTTGTCGTTGTTGTCCTGAAAAAAATACGTATGGGCAGCGAAAATGCCCTTGGAGGCCAGGTTGTTCGGCGGAGACCATACCTCTTCCCCTGTCTTTTTGCTGACCAGGATTGATCCCATGACCCCCGGAATGAAAATGACCGGAATCGCGGGTCGCGGATCGCAGTGAACGATCTTATTCCGCCAATCCGAGTCGGGCGTCAGTGTCGCGTTTGTGCATTGCTTTCCGTCGGCTCCATGGGTCGCATTCAACGTCACCGCGTCGGGTTTTTCGGCATTGCTACCGTTGCTATTGCTCATACCTGGTTCTCTTATTCAGTCGTTCGGTCAGCGGCGTGCGGCTCGTCGCACATTGAGCGCTCTACAAACCGGAGCTGGGGAACGGGAGAATTCGGATCTGGACATTCTCGACGTCGTGGCTTCGCTGCACCGCAGTCCTTCCAAGCTCGTCGGTTGTGCCGCTGATGACCGTGCCATCTCCACGCACAATCTCGTACGGATGGTTCGCAAGTGCTTCCCCGGTGATCTTGTTGTGCAGGATGTAGGGGTCGTTAAAGGCCGTCTTGGGCAAACTGTTCATGTGTTCTGCCACGGAGCTCGGGCCCTGACGGCTAAATGCCGCAGACTTAATGGTCCGCGCGCCACGCGTCCCGTCTTCGATTCCATCGGCGTTCAGGCGAATATAGGAGCCGCCGCACTTCAAGATGATCTCGGCCTTCGCTTCGATCGTCACTCGACCCTGATTACTCGTGACGGTGATATCTCGGTCCGCAAATAGTGACAGGGCATCCGATTGCGCTGCGATCTCGACCTTGCCTTTGGCCGCGAACAGCTTCATGCCGGCCTTCTGGACGAACAGGCTGATTTTCTCGACAGCAGCAGCGACAAGCGACTTGCCGGCGGCAACGCTCGTTGTCTCGCCGCTCATCAGCGTGAGTTGCCTGTCGGCGGAGAGTTGTGCGCTGCTTTGTGTCGAAACCGCGACGCCGGCCGGACTTGCGATCAGCACGACGGGCTTGCTGAAGCCGTTCGCTTCACCGGTGCCGCCGCCATCCGTGCGGCCTCCAGTTCCGGTCGGGCCAGTCAGCGGTTGGCGGGTGGCCGAGACAAAATCCTTAAGCGCTTTCTCGCCGTCCTCCAATGATTCCGCTTGGGCGGTAGTACTTGCGTTCGATAGGGACTCGATCAGCAGTTGGGATCGACTGAACTGGTCGGTCGGTTGATCAACCGCCAGCGGTTGCTCGTCGGCTGCCGGATGGCTGGACACGTACAGGCCTTGGCCGGCTCGAATAGCGCCGTAAGCGGTCGACTTGAGGTCGAATCCGTTACCTAGAAGAGCGCCGCGCGTGTTGTCTTTCTGTTGAATCAGATAGCCGAGGTGCAAATGCGAATCGTAGCTCGTCGAGTACAGATGCACGCGGCTCTGGCCAGTCGAGTCGTCCATCACCAACTGATTGAAGCCACCGCCGCCGTACTCCTTTGACCGAAAGCCGGAAAGGAGGCCGTTGGTATGCCAAACCGGCTTCGTAGCGCCGCCGTACATGCGCGAGATAATCACGGGGCGGTCACAATCTCCTTCCATGAAGCCAACGACGACCTCGTCGCCCTTGCGGAGAGGGTGGACGCCCCCGCGCATCGCGCCCGCATCCGGAAACGACGGTCTCACCCAGATCGATGCGCGCTCTGTGCGCTCATCACGACGGTTCCAAAAGAACCATACCTTTACTCGGTTGAGCTCGTCGGTATATACCTCTTCTTTCGCGGGTCCGGCGACGATTGCGCTCTGTAACTGCATCACTGGCTTGGCGTGCTCAAGGGGGCTGCGGTATGGAACATCGCGTCGTTGCGCTTCTACACTCACGTGATAGAAGCCCGCGCTTCCGTCGACGTGCACGACGGTTGCCCCCGTCCTAGCGTTGGCAAGCTCGCCGGCGAGGCTTTCGGCGACATCGGTAACGTCGTCCATTCCCGGAAGATTGTTGCGGATCAGCCAGTCGACACCGATCAGGACAAACTCCCGCTCTTCTTTTGGCCCGGCATCGTGAAGAGGGTGGCCCTGCAGCTCGAACCGGTAGCCCGCCATAGCGCAGCGCAACCCGCCAGATCCGTGGAATCGCTTCATCCGCGATCGACGTTCTTCGAGGCGGACCCTTGCTTGCGCTTCGCCATGGTCCGAATCCGACCAACCATAGGAACCGGGATATTCGTATATCTCGCCGTCGGTCGGCAAAGTGTTGTGGATGTCGGTGTCGCCTTGCACTTCGCGCGGAAGATCCGGACGCATATAGTCCGGCGAGCGACGCGTTAGCGAAGCACTTTCAATCTGTAGCTGCTCCTTCCACTGCATAAAGCCATCAGCCTCTTCACCAATAGCCGAGCGGCCGAACTGGACCGTGGCCTGCCGCAGTTCAGGCAGGGAATACGAGTCGTCGATCAATACCATCGAGTGGGCGCGACCATTCGGCGCCTGCTCGAAATAGAAGAAGGTGCCATTCTCCTCCAACGTTCGGTGTACGAAGTTAATATCGTACTCCCATTGAACGCGGTTGGAATAATTCGGCAAAGGGCGGCGCAACTCAAATCGAAATGAGCCGCGCGCTTGCGAGTGCTCGTTGAAGACGTCCGCGAGAATCTCGTCGCCCTTTTTCTCTTGCCAGTCACGCATATCGCGTCGCAACCGGAGAAAATACAACCATGACGAGAAGCGTAGGCGGAAATAGGTTAGCGAACCATCCGCACCGGTCCGGCTGAATTGGTGTACGTAACCATGAATCGGCATGTACGCACCATTGGACTGCTGGATCCAGAGCGTGATCCCCTTTCCGATCAGCGCGTCTAGTTTAATCTGGGAACCGCGCGCCGATACTGTATCCACGATGAACTCGTAGTCTCGCCCGAGTCGAGACGATCCCTTGACGTACAGTGGCAGTAGCCAGTCCACACCAAGCGGCGTATCGAGCTTGACGAGGCGATTGTACTGTGCGTCCCCGAGACGCAAGGCTTGGTATAACGTGCTGTGGCCCATACTGCATGCCCTTTTGGTTTTTGGATGGGGCGGTGGTTACCTCGCGCAAACGCGACAGCGACGTCGAGCGCTTGCGCCCATGCGATTATCGCAATAATCGCGATAATGTAGTACCCCTGCCTATACATCAAATGCCCCGTAGCGGCCGACAGTTTACGTCGAATATGACAAAACCCTAACAGCCACAAAAATATCTCGAATCTTTACTCTAATCCTCGCTCGGATATCGCACCGTATCCGAGCGAATTGGATGACGGTGCGCGGCAAATATCAAATCATAGTGATGATAGCGGATTTACCGCCAACGCCCCTTAAAAATTGTTAAATCCTTCGGAGTCGGCTGTCACTCATTGCCGGCGCGCGCAGCAGCTTGTCTGTAAGCAGTGGTCTTCTGCGCGATGCGGCTCATATGCGCACGCTGAATGTGCTACTAAATCGAGCAACCGATGTTGGGCACGGTGTGTTGGCACCACTCTAAAACGCTTTTCAGGAGACCCGGTAGCTACTCGCGTTGCGCTTGACTGGGCCATCGAGCGAGATGGAACACCGTGTACCGGTCGGCGAGTGCGCTAGTCGATACGTCGTTGAGTGTGGGTTGCCCGACATGCCACTCCCGCTGCACGAAATCTGGCCACAAGCCTTGCCCAATCATTAACGGCCGCCCAAAAAACGCAACGCCTCCAAACGCCCCGGCTTTTGTCAAAACCAAATATCCAGTCCAGTTTCCGGCAGTTTTAGTCTTGTTTCTTTATAGTTTTGGGCGGGCGGCGCAGCCGCCCCCGTTCGGACAGTGGGTTTTACATGAGTAGACTGAGTGCTTGGTTGTAGTCGGCGAGTAAGATTGAACCTGTCCACACCTTTAAGCAAGCATGACCCTGTTCAAGTTACAGTGGCGGCCGCTTCAGCTTCACCCAGCGCTGCACCGACGCCCGCTCCCACTGCGCACGAGCGTAGTCGGCAAGGCGCTGCGGCACCGGATCCCCATTCAGCACCAGACGGTTCAGCATCACCGCCTGATCGACGTCGGCAATGCTCCATTCGCCGCACAGGTTCGCCGCGCCCGGCGCGAGCAGCTTGTCGGCAGCCGCGAACGGCTTCTGCGCGGCGGCCTGCGCGAGACTCGACAGCGGCTCGCTTGACGGCCCGTAGAACAGCACTTCGGTCGACCGTTCCGTGCGGATCGGCATCAGGTCGCTGTGCAGCCACGCCTGCACCTGCCGCGCCCGCACACGCTGGCGAGGCTCCGCCGGATAAAGCCGCGTGCCCGGAAATGTTTCGTCGAGATACTCGGTGATCGCCGACGACTCCGACAGCGCAAAATCGTCGTGCACGAGCGTCGGCACGCGTTGTGTCAGCGACGTCGCCGCATAGTCGGGCGCGAAATGCGCGCGGTTGCCGAGATCGAGGGTCACCAGTTCGTAAGGCAGCGATTTTTCCTCGAGTGCGACGAACACCGACATCGCGTAAGGGCTCGTGTATTGCGCATCCGCGTAGAGACGAAGATTACCGGTTGCACTGCTGGGTCCTTGTGGGTGCGGAGATCGGCGACTACGGGTTCGCGCGCCGACGGGCTACGGGTGGGCCATTGCGGAGCGTATTCGACAGATTAGCAGCGGCGGGAAAGGTGTCGTTGGGTGTTTTGTTTGCGCTGCCGCTGCGCGATCATTCGGTGGCCGGCCAACGGTACCCGATTACTTCATGCAACGGGTACGCAAGCTCGCGAACCTCTTCCAATTGATTGCCGCCGAACAGATGCACATGTTCGGCGTCGTGACGCAGGTAGAAACCGACGTGCCCTTTCCAGCTCGCCGGATCATCGCGCGTCAGGATCGCGATGCAGCCGTAGACCGGGCGCTCCAGCGGTTTGCCCCATTCGAGCCACGAGCGCGCCAACGCCGAGCCTGTACCGCGGAATCCGGCGTGCACCATGCACCAGTTCACGAACGACGAGCACCAGGAGATTTTGTCGTCGTAGCCGACCAGGTTCGTCTGGTTGTTGTACTCGACGATGCGCGGGTTGATGCTGCCCGGCGGATGGCGGCGAATGCCGAGTTCGGCCAGCGCGACGGGCATCCAGGGCGGGTGGGCGTCGGCGGCTTTCACTTTGCTCTCAGGGTTCGATAGGGTCACGTCGTTCTCGGGCACGTGTCGGTGTCGTTTCACGCAATCTTCGCACGAATAGAACGAATCCACAGCGCCCTTTGCAGGGTGCGATTTTCGTCGAGCGCGCCCGTATCATGTCGGCAGCGCCATCGACTCCGCCAACCGCCATGCGCATCACGCCTCTGCCGCCCCTTCAGTGCCTCATCGCGTTCGAAGCCGCCGTGCGGCACGCGAGTTTCACGAAAGCCGCCGCCGAACTGCACCTGACCCAAAGCGCGATCAGCCGCCAGATCCAGCAGCTCGAGGAATTCCTCGGCCGCTCGCTGTTCGTTCGCGAACACCGTTCGCTGCGGCTGACGATCGCCGGCGAGCAATACGCGGCGCAAGTCCACCATCTGCTCACGCAATGCGCGCAAGCCACGCACGACGTGATGAAACCGTACGGCGATCTCGAACTGACGATCGCGTGCTCGTCCGGCGTCGCGCTGCTCTGGCTCACACCGCGGCTGCCGCACTTTCGCGCCACGTATCCCAACATCAAGCTGCGCCTGATCGTGCGCGACGGCCTTGCCTCGATGTCGCCCGCGGAATTCGACGTGGGCGTCTACTACGTGCGCCAGCAAGCGCCGGCCGAATACACCGCACGCCGTCTGTTCGACGAAGAAGTGTTCCCCGTCTGCGCGCCCGGCTATCTGGCCGGCCGCACGCTCGACGCGGCCGATCTCGCGAACGAAACGCTGCTGCGCCTCGAAGACGGCCAGCGCCAATGGATGTCGTGGTCCGAATGGTTCGACTTGAACGACGTCGACCGGCAGAAGGCGCAGCCGCAGGACATCACGATCAACTCCTATCCGCAGATCGTGCAGATGACGATTCTCGGTCAGGGCGTGTCGCTCGGCTGGCGCTACATGATCGACGCATGCATCGACGCCGGCCTGCTCGTGCGCGTGACGGACGCGTCCGCGAGCCACGGCGGCGGCTATTACGTGATCTCGCCGAACGACCGCGCGCAGAACCAGGCCGCCCGCCTGTTCACCCGCTGGCTGTTCGAACAGGCGGAGCAGCAGATCGCGTCCTGAATACCGGGCGCGACGCATGCGTGCAGCGCATGCCTGCATGCGAATCTTTCGTTTCAGAAAAAAATCCGGCGTTCCTTAGCATGGGATTCGTGCGGGGCAGCCGTCCCGTCTTCTGACCAAGGAAGAGACCATGCAAGGAACGCTTTCTCCGCGCGCCGCGCCTGCCGTCGATGCGGCGGTGCAACAGCGCCGCCGCGCCATCGTCGCGACCGTGATCGGCAACGGTCTCGAATGGTTCGACTTCACCGTCTACAGCTTCTTCGCGGTGATCATCGCGAAGCTGTTCTTCCCGACCGGCAACGAACTGACGTCCGTGCTGCTCACCGTCGCGACGTTCGGCGTGGGCTTCTTCATGCGGCCGGTGGGCGGCATCGTGCTCGGCGTCTATGCCGACAAGGCAGGCCGCAAGGCCGCGCTGTCGCTGACGATCCTGCTGATGGCGGCCGGCACCGCGCTGATCGGGATCGCGCCCACCTACGAACAGGCCGGCATCGCCGCGCCGCTGTTGATCGTCGTCGCGCGATTGCTCCAAGGCTTCTCGGCCGGCGGCGAGATGGGCGGCGCCACCGCGTTCCTCACCGAATACGCGCCGCCGGAGAAGCGCGCGTATTACTCGAGCTGGATCCAGTCGAGCATCGGCTTCGCGGTGCTGCTCGGTGCGGCGACCGGCACGTTCGTCACGACCTCGCTCGACACGCAGGCGCTGCATAGCTGGGGCTGGCGGCTGCCCTTCCTGCTCGGAATCATCGTCGGGCCGGTCGGTTACTTCATTCGCAGCCATATCGACGAGACACCCGCGTTCAGCGCCGTCGAATCGCAAGCGAAGGAAAGCTCGCCGCTGAAGGAAGTGCTGCACACGTATCCACGCGAGACGTTCGCGAGTTTCTCGATGGTCATCCTGTGGACCGTCTGCACCTACGTGCTGCTGTTCTACATGCCGACCTATTCCGTGCGCACGCTGCATCTGCCGCAATCGATCGGCTTCACGGCCGGCATGGTCGGCGGGCTGATGATCATGTGCTGCTCGCCGATCGTCGGGCGACTCGCCGACGCGTGGGGACGGCGCGTGTTCCTGTCCGGCTCGGCGCTCGCGATCCTCGTGCTGGCGTGGCCGATGTTCTCATGGATCAACCATGCGCCCGGGTTCGCGTCGTTGATCGTGTTCCAGGCCGTGTTCGGCGTGCTGATTGCGAGCTATACGGGGCCGATCCTCGCGGCGTTCGCGGAGCTGTTTCCGACCAAGGTGCTGTCGACCGGGTTATCCGTTGCGTACAACTTCGCGGTGACGATCTTCGGCGGGTTCGCGCCGTTCCTGATCACGTGGCTCATCGCGCGCACCGGCAGCAACATGGCGCCCGCGTTCTACGTGATGCTCGCGGCGGCCGTCAGCTTCGTCGGCACGCGCTTCGTGAGGGATGCGAAGCGTGCGGCCGCAACGAATCGATAAGGATTTTTTCCCATGACCATTACCGTGCTTCAAGGCGGCAACATGCTCGACCTCGAACGAGGCGTGTTGCTCGAACATCATCATGTCGTGATCGAAGGCGAGCGGATCGTCGAAGTCACCGATCGGCCGGTGGATTTGCCGAATGCGCAGGTGATCGACGTGCGTGGCAAGACCGTGATGCCGGGGTTCATCGATTGCCATGTGCATGTGCTGGCGTCGAATGCGAACCTGGGCGCGAATGCGACGCAGCCGAATATTCTCGCGGCGATTCGATCGCTGCCGATTCTCGATGCGATGTTGTCGCGGGGGTTTACCAGCGTGCGGGATGCCGGGGGCGCGGATTGGAGCCTGATGCAGGCGGTCGAGACGGGGCTGATTCCGGGGCCGCGGATTTTTCCGTCGGGGAAGGCGTTGTCGCAGACCGGCGGACATGGGGATTTTCGGCCTCGGGGGGATTTGCTGGAGCCTTGTTCGTGTTGCTTTCGGACGGGGGAGATTGCGCGGGTGGTCGACGGCGTTGAAGGTGTGCGGCTCGCGGTGCGTGAAGAAATTCAGAAAGGCGCGACGCAGATCAAGATCATGGCTTCTGGTGGCGTAGCTTCGCCGACTGATCCGATTGCGAATACGCAGTATTCGGAGGACGAGATTCGGGCGATCGTCGACGAGGCCGAAGCTGCGAATACTTATGTGATGGCCCATGCGTATACGGGGCGGGCGATTGCGCGGGCCGTAAGATGCGGCGTGCGGACGATCGAGCACGGGAATCTCGTGGATGAAGCGGCTGCGATGCTCATGCATGAGCGGGGGGCGTTCGTGGTGCCGACGCTGGTGACTTATGACGCGCTGGCTCAACATGGGGCTGAGTTCGGGATGCCGGCGGACTCCATCGCGAAAGTGGCTTCTGTGCAGCAGAAAGGACGTGAATCGCTTGAGATCTATGCAAAGGCAGGCGTGAAGATGGGGTTCGGGTCGGATCTGCTCGGCGAGATGCATGCGTTTCAGTGCGGGGAGTTTCGGATTCGGGCGGAGGTGCTTGGGAATCTGGAAGCGCTCAGGTCGGCGACGACCGTGGCGGCGGAGATCGTCAATATGACGGGAGCGCTTGGGGTGGTTGCGGTGGGGGCGATCGCGGACCTCGTCGTGCTCGATGGGAATCCGCTCGAGGATATCGGGGTCGTGGCTGATGAATTGGCGCGGATCGAGTATGTGTTGCAGCGGGGAGCGGTTGTGAAGCGGCGGGCTGGCGCGCGGTGATGTGAGGCCGTTCGTTCGGCTATTTCTGCAGGCGCGGTGCGGCCTTCCGGGCCTTGCGTCGTGACAGTTGTTGAAAGTCGCCGGACGTGTGAATCGCGACGTTCGCGGCAATGGCCGGGGCTGTGTCGCCCCGGCGGTCAATCGCATTCGAGAAACGCCTGCGTTCCACTCGCTAGAGCCACGTCAAGCGACCCTTGCAGGCGTTATAGCGGCGGCGGTACCCAATCAGGATCGTGGTATGGCTGCTCTCGCAGCGCCAACTGACCGTAGTCCGGCGTGATCGTGATCGTCCGATTGGCATCGCAGACCCTCAGGTACACACGGTCGCCCGGCTTGAATCCGAAGATCTTGAAATTGATATCGATCGCCTTCATCCACGGCAGGTACGGCCTGCCTCGCTTGGGAAGGTCCGGGTAGTTGCGAAGGACCAGCTCAAACGTCTTCTGCATGTTGACGGGTTTGTTCTTTCTACGACGTGGCTTAGTATTGGTGTCAGCCATTTCCGACTCCTGTATTGAGTTGGTGGTGGTCAGCGGGTCGTATGGGTTGCCGCCCATGCGGCCCGCGCTTTTTTGTTGCCTCGGGTTTTCCTTTCTTTCTCCCCTCTTCGCTGAGCCTTGGTGGCAAGATCGATTTTTCGACCATCGGTGCGGAGGGGGGCCGCGGTCAATTCCCGACGGTGAGAAGCAAGGCTTCGTGACCAGTGTAGTCGGGCTGGTATCTCTGAATTAAGGAATTGAGGGGGATTGGCCGTTAGGCATACGTGTGTGCGCAACACAAGACGAACGCTGCGAATTCGTCAGGTTACGTTGCTGCATGTTCATCGAGATCGCTAAAAAACGCAGCAGATAGAGTTGACCGTTACTGACCCGTTGGCCCTTGGGCGCCTCCTTCATCAGTGGTGGCTTTGCGATATACAGCAGCCGGTCCGGTCGCCGGCGCGCCATAGCGAATACAACCGGAGAGTAACTCGGATGCCCTCCCAATCCTGCCAACAGCGATTTCGTTAATGGAGCGCCGCCTATAGTATGATATATTTTCCTCAATGCCAGTGATTCTATGGTGAGGCAGGTCAGGCTCAGATGAGCTATAGTGCATAAATCAAATAAATTATGGTCGGGGCCATGGCTACCTTTGAGATAGAAGAAATACGCCGACGGATCAGTGACTTTTTAGATCGTGGCAAGAATGATGATGATGTGATCGCCTTATTGCATCACGGCATTAATTTTTGCGCAATAGAATGCGAACTTGTTGACTACAAGGAATCTTCTTTTGGCGATGCCATCGCACTAGCCAAAGGAATTAAGCATATTGTTGCACTCCACAATACCTTCGGAGGCTATTTAATAGTGGGAGTTTCCGAAGTAACATCCGATCAATTTTTTGAGATGAAGGGATTTGATTCATCCCAGCTCGACATAAAGCAAGTAAAAGATAAAATATTTAGCTATACGGGATCCCATATCAACATCTCTGTCCATCGCTTCACGGTGGAGGGGTGTGACGGATTCTCAATATATGTGCCAAAGCGGGTACCGGGCGCCAAACCGGTAGCATTTGGGAAGAACGGCCCAGCAATAGAGAAGAAAGGTCTCATATTTGAATCGGGCGATGTGGTCTTCAGGTCGGGGGACAATACGCGCATGGCGCGCGGCGACGAGTTCGAGTTTTTGTACAGCCCTCGGCAAAATCCTTACGTTGATTCGACTCGCCTCTTCGATATGTTTAGTGAGGTTTCGAACCCACTTCCTCACAATCTCCCAGACAGGAATTTCATTTGCCCCAAGTTTGTCGGGAGAATCGACGTTTTGAGGAAGCTATGGACATGGCTATCCGATCAATTCTCGTATGCAAAAGTCCTTGCTGGCGAAGGCGGACTGGGAAAAACGTCAATTGCTTACGAATTTTGCGAAAGGATATGCCGCGTCTCGCCTCCCAACATAGAGCGTGTTACGTGGGTAACTGCTAAGAAGCAGCAATTCTCGGGGGATAAAAATGATTTCATCGGTGTCCCCGAAACCCACTACAGCAATTATAAAGAGCTGTTGGTTGTTCTTTGTCGAGAATGCGCCATTCGTGAAGAAGAAATCGATGGGGCAGACGAAAGATTGCTGCAATCGTTTCTTCGGGAAGCGATTGCTATTGTGCCGACATTGTTTGTCATCGATGACGTAGACTCGCTGTCGTTAAATGACCAGAAGCGGGTT
Source organism: Burkholderia sp. MSMB1072 (assembly GCF_001524725.1). Lineage (NCBI taxonomy): Bacteria > Pseudomonadati > Pseudomonadota > Betaproteobacteria > Burkholderiales > Burkholderiaceae > Burkholderia > Burkholderia sp. MSMB1072. The sequence goes on along the minus strand of NZ_LOYC01000047.1, from coordinate 2,737 downwards.
ATGGAACTCGCTTGGCAGCTTGGAAGTCAAGGCTCCCGATTTCTACTGACTACCCGGCGCAATCTCTCATTCTCCACGGACTTAACAATCGAGCTGGAAGGGCTTGCGGGGCAAGAATTTCTTGACTATGTCGCAACTCTCCGAGAGCGATACAAGGGTCCTGAGCTGAAAGAACCGGAAATTCGGTCCTTGAGAGACACTACCAAAGGATCACCTCTTTTTGTCGAATCACTGTATCGATTAGTGCGACGCGGAGTTCCATTCTATTCCGCAATTAAGGAATGGAAAGACAAATCCGGAAATGAAGCTCGCGCAGCAGCATTGAAGCGCGAAATCGAAGCGCTACCGGAAGAGGCTAGACGCGTTCTGTTCGCCGCGTCAATCTTAAGAAATTGCTCACGCACAGAGTTGGAAGAGGCAACGAGTTATACTGGCGAAACCATTAGCGATTCATTAGACGAACTGTCCTCACTATTTCTTGTATATGCGCCACCGATTTCAACAGAACCCCGATTTGAGGTTTCCAACGCTACACAAAGCGTTATACAAACCATAAAAACGACTCTTGTTCCTGATCACGTTAAATTCGAGGCACATGTTCGCTCGCTTCGCCGACACGATGCGGAGATTAAAACTCAGAGGAACAATCAGATCGTGGCTGCAGCGATCAATGAGGCGCTTGCGTTCTTACGAGCGTCAGACGTTGCCAGCGCGTTAAAAACAGTAGTCGCCGCTCAGCGTAAAACCCGTTACCACGCTGACTTGTACGTACTGCAAGCACGCTGCTTTATCTCTACGCTTCCCAAACGGGCGAGTGAAGCACGTGTGGCTGCACGCAAAGCCTATCATGGCGGAAACCGGAAACCACTTCTGTTCGGTCTGTGGTATGACGCGGAAATGTCATTGAAACACTGGGTCGGGGCTGCGGACGTCTGTGATTTGGCATTATCTAACTCAATACAGCCTAGTGATGATTGGCAGTTCAAACGAGCGGCTGCGAATTTTCAGTTAGGAAGCCAGCAGCAAACTGCAAGGTCTCCGGAGCTGGCGCTTCGATCGTTTTCTCGAGCGGCAGATGATATTTGGACGGCGATAAGTACCGCGTCAATCGATAGGAAAAATCCATCGAATGCGGAAATTCTCCATGCCACGCATGATGCAATTTTTTCGACAATTGAATCGTCCGATGGAGAAGATGCAATTCCCGCACTACTTGATGAAGTATTGCTCGCGATCAAACGAGGCGACCATCGCTGGCGAGTTTTCGACCGCCTTGCTAAGACTTGGTCAACTTTATATAAGTCTCAGAATCGTCGGCAGGGACGTAATATGGAGCTGCGAAATTTGCTTCGTGACCGGGCGGCGTTGGTTGACCGTGCGTTCGAGGAAGTACAGGCGTCAAGCAACGGAGCAGGACCTTTCATTAAACTTTTCGCTCCTATAAAGGAGAGCATCAGGGAGGCAGCTGCCTAACCTCCACGAAAACTCCTTTCTTGTATCATATGACAATTGGCGATCTTAGTTGATGTGATTTACTTGAAGTTGTATAACAACAAGGGGCGTTGCATCGATGGGTTGAATCCACAAGGTTCAGAAGCCGTCTGAAGACGGCTAATCGATCGTTGCGGCAGCACCCATCGAGCGAGTCCGCGCTTACGGTGATTTCACATGGCCCGAGATAAGCAGACTCACGAGGCGATTAATTGATGAGCCACATTAAGTGCGGCTGCTTCTATAGATAGAATCCACCAACCGGCTTCCTGCGCCGACGACCTTTGCCAGAACTTTCAGTTGTTCTTGGCATGCAAGAACTTGAGATGGGTTGGGGTAGTTCAGCGAATGATCAACCTCACCCCAAATCTCCTCAAACAATGTCCTCACTTGAATTTCACAGCAAAATGGCGAATCTTCTCGCGGCCTTACTACATAATGCACACTCGTATAGTGACTAGCCTTGATTTCAACAGGTATTTGAAGAGATTCAAAAAAAACGCGAGACTCTGGATCCCAAGTGTAAGCTTTCGGAACCTCGTACAAGACCCAGTCCTTTTGAATATACAGCTTATCTCGAATTAGTTGATTTATGACTCTAAACTGATCTTGATAAAGATGAAGAACACGAACCCCCGCCAAGTCAGTTATCCGAGAGAATAGATTTTCTTTTGTTATAACACCATCCACCATCTTTCTTTTAATTTTTTCTTCCAGGTGCTCTCTATTTTTTATTCTCGATTTAACTGAATGAACAATCGGAAGCGGCGGAGCAGTGAGGGCTTCGTGACGTTCAAACCAGCTATGAACACCATGCATGAAGATGGATAAATCATGCTTGGTCTGATCGAAATGCTCAAGAATCGACTGCAGCTCTTTTTTCTTCATGGCAAGCCACCGACAATTCAAGAATTCAACGACTTCATTCTCAGCAGCAAGGCCTTGGCGAACATTTCGTAGTCCGCCTTGGTATCCTCGTATGCACGCCGATTTCCTCCGATAGTATTTGCATCCGCCGAATCAAGGCCTTTTAGTTTTGGTATTTTCCAGATCGGAGCGTGGTATTTTTGCGCCATGTTCGGAAGAGTGTTATGTGTGTGCATAACTGCGGTCTCGCCAACCGGCTGAGACAATTCTTCTAACGATAGGTGTTCTCGGATCTCGGGGCGCACGAACTCCTCAATCGCTCCTGGTATTTGCATTGCATAATTGTAATGCGCCGTAGCCAAATTCCATGGCTTCGTGG